>NZ_JASJSU010000071.1:0-6011 GCF_030237045.1 Stenotrophomonas maltophilia group sp. Smal17 | reverse complement strand
GCCCCCAACGACCAGCATCAGTTTGATGCCAATGCGCATGGATTACTGCGCGGTGTAGACGATTTCGACGCGACGGTTCTGCGACCAGCAGGACTCGTTCGACTCGGTGCAGACCGGACGCTCTTCACCGTAGGACACGACGGTCAGCTGCGAAGCCGAGCCACCGTTGGCCTGCAGGGCCGAGTTGACGCCGTTGCCACGACGCTCGCCCAGGGCCTGGTTGTACGCGCGCGAACCGCGCTCGTCGGTGTGGCCCTGCAGGGTGATGCGCGAGGACGGACGGTCACGCAGGTACTTGGCGTGGCACGCCATGATGGCCTGGAATTCCGGCTTCACGTCTTCCTTGTCCAGGTCGAAGTAGACAACGCGCTGGCGCAGGCAAGCGTCGGTGTCCAGGTCGCCCGGGCCGTACAGGCCGGAGGTCGACGGGCCGGTCGGGGTGGTGGTCGAGGTGCCGGTGTCAACCGGGGCTGCCGGCTCTTCCTTCACCTTCTTCGAGCAACCGGCCAGGACGGCCACAGACAGCAGGGAAACAAGCAGAACGCGGGTGGACTTGTTCATGGCGATACCTTTGTGGCTCCTAGGCCGATGAGGGGTTCAAGACAGCGAAAATATTAACACTCTTTTAGCGCTGGGTACGGTATGGGGACCATGCCGGTTCGCGCACATCACCATCGGCCAGAACCAGGCGCTGGCGGACCCGCGCATCGGCCGAAACGGCATACAACACACCACGGCCACCTTCGCGGGCGGCATACAACACCATGCTTGCGTTGGGCGCAAAGCTCGGAGATTCATCCAGCGACCCCGGCGACAGCGTGCTCCAGCGGGGCGAACCCAGCGAGCTGTCCATCATCGCGATCTTGTAGCTGTTGCCCGAACCCTGGGCGACGGCGATCTTCTTGCCATCGTAGGACACGGTGGGCTTGGCGTTGTAGTTGCCCTGGAAGGTCACGCGCTCGGCGCTGCCGCCGCCCGCACCGACCTTGTAGACCTGCGGACGGCCGCCGCGGTCGGAGGTGAAGTACACCGCGCTGCCGTCCGGTGCCCAGGTCGGCTCGGTGTCGATGGCGAAGTGGTTGGTCAGCTGGGTCAGCTGCTTGCTACCCAGGTCCATCACGTAGATTTCCGGATTACCCGAACGCGACAGGGTCAGGGCCAGCTTGCGGCCGTCCGGCGAGAACGCCGGGGCGCTGTTGATGCCGCGGAAGCTGGTGACCAGCTCGCGTGCGCCGGTGGCGATGTTCTGGATGTAGATCGCCGAGTTGCCACGCTCGAAGCTGACGTAGGCCAGCTTGCCGCCATCCGGGCTCCACGACGGCGACAGCAGCGGCTCGGCCGAACGCACGATGGTCTGCGGGTTGTAGCCATCGGAGTCGGCCACCATCAGCGCATAGCGCATGGCGTCGCCCTTGCCGCTGGCGGTCACGTAAGCGATGCGGGTCCAGAAGGCGCCGCGCACACCGGTGATCTTCTCGTAGATGGCATCGGCCATCTGGTGCGCGACGTCGCGCATGGCATTGCCGCGCGCGGTCATCGCCAGGCCCAGCAGGCGCTCGCCCTTGGGCACGTCGAACAGTTCGTACTCGACGCGGTAGGCGCCGGCACCGGCGTCGAGCACGCGGCCGACCACGATGTAGTTCTGCTTCAGCGCGCGCCAAGTGGCGAACTGGATGTCACCGCCGCGGACCGGCTTTTCGACGATCTGCGCTTCCGGCAGCGTGCGGAACTGGCCGGAGCGCTCGAGGTCGGCGCGGACCACGCCGGCGACGTCGGTCTGCGGCGCAGCCGCCGAACCCTGGTAGGGCATCGGCACGATGGTGATCGGCAGCGCGGAGGCATTGCCGCCGATGATGTCGATATCCAGCCCCTTCTGCTGCGCGACGGCAGCGAAAGGCAGCAACAGGGCCGCAAACACGGCAAGCCAGCGAGGCATCTTTTTCATGGAGCGCTCAATAGGGGGAAACCGGAACGAGGGATAGCAAAGCGGAAGTGAACCGCTTCGCAATCATGAACCAAGGGTACGTGAATTCCGGGTCAGTTCCAGCCCGTGCTCTCACGCACCGTTAACGTCGCGGCCACCTTGACGGTGGCCGGGGCCAGCGGCGACCGGACGGCCGCCCTGCCCCGCTCGATCAATCCTGCGCAGTGAAGGTCAGGTTGAGCGTGCGGTTGAACACCGACTCGAAGCCCCGGTACGGCAGCGGCTGGGCATTGAGCACGGCGGCCTCGATCGAGCGCTTGCCGGCCTCGTCATAGGGGCAGTTGGCGCCAACCTTGGCCTGCAGCACCTGGCCACCCGGAATCTGGGTGATCGTCACCTGGCACTTCTGCCCCAGGGGCACGCTGTCCGGACGCGTCCAGGTGTCGCGCACCTTGGCCTGGATGGCCGCAGCGTACTTGGCGGTCAGGTCATCGCTGTTGCCACCGCCACCGGCCGCCGGCTGGGACGCACCACTGGCACCGGCAGCGGCCGTACCGGCGGCATTGCGCGCGGCAGCCACCTGGCGCAGTTTCTGCTCGGCCAGCTTGGCTTCCTTCTCGGCCTGCTCACGCTTCGCACGGATCTCGGCGATCTTCTTCTGCTTCTCGGCCTCGGCCTTGTCCGCAGCCTGACGCGCCTGGTCGGCCAGCTTCTTCTTGGCGTCTTCTTCCTGCTGCTTGGCCAGGCGCAGCTTCTGCTCCGCTTCTTCCTGGCGCTTGCGTTCGGTCAGGTCGATCTGCTCCTGGCGGCGCTTGGCTTCCTGCTCCTGCTTGGCCTTCTCCTGCGAGATGGCCAGCGCGTTGGCTGCTTCCTGGTCCTTGGTATCCGGCTGCGCGACACGCTCCTGCGCCTGTTGCTGCTGTGGTGTCGGCGCGTCCTGCGGGCGCGGCTCGGGAATCGGCTGCGGGGGCGGCACGGTGTCTTCCGGCACCGGGATCGGTTCGGCGACCGGCGGCGGCAGGTCTTCCAGCTTCTCCGACTGGCGCAGCGCCTGGCGCGCGGCGGACGCTTCGGACGCGGATAGCGCCAGGCTGGCCTCGACCGACGGGTCGCCGGCAGCGGCATCGGTGTTGCGCTCGGGCGACCACAGCCAGGCGCCGATGAAGATCAGCGCGACCAGCAGATGCACCAGCACCGCCAGCGCCAGGGGCAGGCCCCAGCCGGGTTCGCGCTGATGCGGAGGTGGCAGGGCGTCAGCGTGCATCGGTGGCCAGGCCTACCTTGTCTACCTTGGCGCGCTTGATCACATCCATCGCGGCGATGACCTTTTCATAGGCCACGGCACGGTCGGCGGCGACGATCACGCGCACGCCCTTGTCCTGGGCGGCGATGCCGGCCAGGCGGCCTTCCAGTTCCTCGGCCGACACCGCGGCCGGTTCCTTGGCGTCGGGCAGCTTCAGGCTGAGCTGGCCGTCCTGGCGTACCGAGACGATCACCGGGTCCTGCTTGCTTTCCAGCGCCTTGGCGTTGGACTGCGGCAGGTCGACGTCGAAGCTCAGGGTGAGCAGCGGCGCGGTGACCATGAAGATGATCAGCAGCACCAGCATGACGTCGATGTAGGGAACGACGTTGATTTCCGATTTCAGCTTGCGGCGCTTGCGGCGACCGATGGCAGCGGACATGGCTTGGACTCCCGGGTCAGGCGCTTACTCGTCGCCAGCGCTCTGGCGCTGCAGGATGGAGCTGAACTCTTCGGCGAAGGTCTCGAACCGCACCGACATGCGCTCGACGCGGGTGGTGAAGCGGTTGTAGGCCCACACCGCCGGAATCGCCACGAACAGGCCGATGGCGGTGGCAAAGAGCGCTTCGGAGATGCCCGGCGCAACGGCGGCGATGCCGGCCTGCGCGCCACTGCTGATCATGTCGTGCATGGTCACCATGATGCCGAACACGGTACCGACCAGGCCCACGTACGGGGCGGTCGAGCCGATGTTGGCCAGCAGTTCCAGGTTGCGCTCGAGCTGGTCCACTTCGCGGGTGTAGGTGGTGCGCATGGCACGCTGCGCGCCTTCGAGCTGCGCACGGCCGTCCAGCCGGCGTTTGTCGCGCAGGCGGGTGTACTCGCGGAAACCGGCTTCGAAGATCGCCTCCAGGCCGCCGACGTTGCGGCTGCGATCGGTGGCCGAGCTGTACAGCTTGCCCAGGTCGGCGCCGGACCAGAAGCGGTTCTCGAACTCGTCGGCTTCGCGGGTGGCCTGCTTGAACACGCGGGCCTTGCGGAAAATGATCACCCAGCTGACGAACGAGCCTACCAGCAGCAGCAGCACGATGATCTTCACCGGCAGGCTGGCCTTGGCCATCAGTTCGAGGTAGTTGATGCCGCCGCCGGTGGTGGCCTGGGCAAGGGTCTGTGTCGCGGCGTTGCTGACGTCGGCCGGCAGTGCCTCGGTGACCGTGGCCTGCAGGGCCAGGAGCGTTGCGATCATCCGTTGTTCCTCAGTGTTCGGATTCGGGGTGGAGGTGGGGTTGCAGCACCGCAAGGACGGATTCGTCCATGCCGCGCGGGCGGAAACTGGCCGCTTCCAGTGCGGCGATGCGGACCTGCGCCGACAGCAGCAGCTCGCCGTCGCGCAGGATCTGCTGGTCGAAGACCATGCTGGCCTTCTTCAGCTGGACCAGCGTGGCGCTCACCTGCAGGGTGTCATCCAGCCGTGCCGGCCTGATGAAATCCATCTGCATCGAGCGCACCGCGAAGACCATGCCGTGCTCGGCGCGCATGCGCTCCTGGCCGTAGCCCAGCGCACGCATCCATTCGGTCCGGGCCCGTTCCATGAAGGCCACGTAGCGGGCGTGGTAGACCACCCCGCCAGCGTCCGTATCTTCCCAGTAAATGCGTGTCGGCCAACTGAATCGCGGCTCAACCGACATCGGGAACCTCCGCGAACAGGTCCTGCGGCGGGTTCTTCGGCTTCAGGCCCATGTGCCGGTAAGCCTTGTGGGTGGCCATGCGGCCGCGCGCGGTGCGCACCAGGAAGCCCTGCTGGATCAGGTACGGCTCGACCACGTCTTCCAGCGTGCCACGTTCCTCGGACAGCGCCGCCGCCAGCGATTCGATGCCCACAGGGCCACCATCGAAGTAATCGACCATGGTCTTCAGCAGCCGCCGATCGAGCTCGTCGAAGCCCTCCGGATCGACCTTCAGCATCTGCATCGCGGCCTGCGCGACAGCCTCGTCGATGTGGCCGCCGGCCTTGACCTGGGCATAGTCGCGCACGCGGCGCAGCAGGCGATTGGCGATACGCGGCGTGCCACGCGCGCGGCGCGCGATCTCGCCAGCGCCATCGGCGGTGCAATCGATGCCGAGGATGCTGGCCGAGCGGCGCACGATCCGGGTCAGTTCTTCGACGCTGTAGAACTCCAGGCGCTGGACGATGCCGAAGCGGTCGCGCAGCGGCGCGGTCAGCAGGCCGGCGCGGGTGGTGGCGCCAATCAGGGTGAACGGCGGCAGGTCGATCTTGATCGAACGGGCCGCAGGGCCCTCGCCGATCATGATGTCGATCTGGAAATCTTCCATGGCCGGGTACAGCACTTCTTCCACCACCGGCGACAGGCGATGGATCTCGTCGATGAACAGCACATCGTGCGGCTGCAGGTTGGTCAGCAGCGCGGCCAGGTCACCGGCCTTCTCGATCACCGGGCCGGAGGTGACCCGCAGGGCCACGCCCAGCTCGTTGGCGATGACGTGGCTGAGGGTAGTCTTGCCCAGGCCGGGCGGCCCGAAGATCAGCACGTGGTCCAGCGCGTCGCCACGACCCTTGGCCGCCTGGATGTAGATTTCCATCTGCTCGCGCACCGGCACCTGGCCGAGGTAGTCGGCTAGCCGCTTGGGGCGGATGCTGGCGTCGGCGGCGTCATCCTCGCGGGTGGCGCCGGCGCCGATGATGCGGTCGTCGGTCATGTGCTGATTATGCGGCAAAAGTACGGGTTTCGGCCGGGCTGCGCCCGGCACCCGCTAACGGCAACGTCAACTTCAAAAGCCGGTTTCCTGCGGGATGGCGGGGTGGGGGGGGGGGGGGGGGGGGGGGGG
>NZ_JASJSU010000070.1:15555-21639 GCF_030237045.1 Stenotrophomonas maltophilia group sp. Smal17 | reverse complement strand
CCCCCCCACTGCCGCAAGTGCTGCCTGAAAGCGATTACACCCCTGCAAACGCCATTGAATACGTATGCAGGGTGATTCCCGCGAAGAACGCGCTGCCTACCATAGCGGCGACGACAGCGGCCACCGCGTCGCACGTCCACGGTCACTCCGGGACGTTCACGAATCGATCTGCAACATTGCCTGGGAGGGGAAAATGTTGAACCACAAGCGCAGTGCGCTGAGTCTCGCGCTGGCCGTTGTGCTGGCGCCGACGCTGGCGTCGGCACAGTCCACGCAGAGCACCACCACGCCGGCCGCCACCGCCGCCACCAACCTGGATACGGTGCAGGTCACCGGCATCCGCCGCGGCATCGAGAGCGCGATCGCGGTCAAGCAGGACGCCACCTCGGTGGTCGAAGCGATCTCCGCCGAAGACATCGGCAAGCTGCCCGACGTCAGCATCGCCGAATCCATTTCGCGCCTGCCCGGCCTGGCCGCCCAGCGCGTGGCCGGCCGTGCGCAGGTCATCAGCGTGCGCGGCCTGTCACCGGACTTCGCCACCACCCTGCTCAACGGCCGTGAAGTGGTCAGCACCGGCGACAACCGCGGCGTCGAGTTCGACCAGTACCCGTCCGAACTGGTCAACGGCGTGACCGTGTACAAGACCCCGGATGCCGCGCTGGTCGGCCAGGGCCTGTCGGGCACCATCGACATGCAGACCGCACGCCCGCTCAGCTTCGGCGAACGCGTGATCGCAGTCAGTGGCCGCTACCAGAAGAGTTCGCTGGGCCGCGCCGCCAACGTCGACCCGTATGGCAACCGCTTCAGCGCCAGCTACATCGACCAGTTCCTGGACAAGACCCTGGGCATCGCCATCGGCTACGCGCACAGCGACATGCCGATCCAGGAAAACCAGGTCGGCCTGTACGAGCCGTGGACCACCCAGTTCACCAATGATGGCAAGCGCCCCGGCGTTACCGCAGGCACCTACTTCTCCGATGGCATCAAGGCGCTGCGCCGCACCGGCAACAACAAGCGTGACGGCGTGATGGCCACGATCCAGTTCCGGCCGAACAACAGCTGGACCAGCACCTTCGATGCGTTCCACACCGAAGCCGAGCAGATTGACACCGCCAACCAGTTCGAGCTCAACCTGAGCAACTACAACGGCAACTACCTGCCTGGCCTGCTGATCAGCAACCCGCAGATCAACGCGAATGGCTCGTTCACCGGCGGCACCGCCAGCGGCGTGTACCCACTGGTACGTGGCATGTACAACAAGCGCAAGGACAAGATCGATGCGTTCGGCTGGAACAACGAGTTCAACTTCAGCGGCGTCAAGCTGGTCGCCGACCTGAACTACTCCAAGGCCACGCGCGATGAGCTGAACCTGGAAAACAACCTGCAGCTGACCCCGATGCCGCAGCTGGATACGGTTGGTGTATCGATCCGCCAGAACGGTTTCTCGCAGATCAGCCCGGGCCTGAACTACTCCAACCCGGATGCGTTGTTCCTGACCAACACCATCTACGGTTCCGGCTACGGCAAGGTTCCGAAGGTGGAAGACCGCCTGAAGGGAGGCAAGCTGGCCGCGACGATTGCGCTGCCCGATGCCATCGCCTCATGGGCCCCGGATATCGACATCGGCGTGAACTACGCCGACCGCCGCAAGGTGAAGACGCAGTCCGAAGGCAACATCCTGCTCGGTGCACAGGGCGATGCCAACATCGCCTCGGACCTGCAGTATCGCCCGGTCAATCTCGGCTTCGCCGGCATCGGCTACATCCCATCATGGAATGTGCCGGCTGCGGTGGGGCGCTACATGACCTTCAATCCGGTCGACAATCTGGACTACCTGATTCCCAAGTCGTGGACGGTACAGGAAAAGATCACCACCGCCTGGGCGCGCCTGAACATCAACACCGACATCGGCGAAGTGGGCGTGCGCGGCAACATCGGCGTGCAGATGCAGCACACCGACCAGAGCTCGGACTCGCGGTACTGGGACAACTCGCAGCCGGCGGGCAGCAACATCCAGCCCTACTCCGCAGGCCGCAAGTACAACGATTGGTTGCCGAGCTTGAATCTGGCCTTCATGTTCCCGCACCAGCAGACGCTGCGCTTCGCCGCCGCCAAGCAGGTCGCGCGCCCGCGCGTGGACCAGATGCGTGCCGGCCTGGAATTCGGTGTGGATACCAGCAACGGCCGCCCCGGTGGCAGCGGCGGCAATCCGCTGCTGGACCCGTGGCGTGCCACCGCACTGGACCTGTCCTACGAGAAGTACTTCGGCGAGAAGGCCTACGTAGCTGCGGCCATTTTCTACAAGGACCTGAAGAGCTACGTCTACACCCAGTCGGTGGACAACTACGACTTCAGTGGGCTGCTTGGCAACTACGTACCACCGCCGGGCATGATCGCGCCGGTACAGACCGTCGGCACGTTCTCGACCCCGCAGAATGGCAAGGGCGGCACGTTGAAGGGCCTCGAGCTGACCGCGTCGTTCCCGCTGGACATGCTGACCGACAACCTGCGCGGCTTCGGCGTGCAGGCGAGCGCGACCTTCAACAAGAGCGACATCACCATTCTGGATCCGGAGAGCGCGTCCAGCGTGGGTTCCGATCCGATCAGCCTGCCGGGCCTGTCCAAGCGCGTGTACAACTTCACCGCCTACTACGAGCGTAGTGGCTTTGAAGCGCGCATCAGCCAGCGCCGCCGTTCGGACTTCATCGGTGAGATCGGCAACTTCAACGGCAACCGCACCCTGCGCTACGTGGTGGGCGAGAACGTGACCGATGCGCAGGTGAGCTATACCTTCAGCGACAGCAGCGCCCTGCGTGGCCTGACCCTGCTGCTGCAGGGCAGCAACCTGACCAACGAGCCGTACCGCACCTATGCCGGCAGCAAGGACCGCCCGCTGGAGTACATCGAGTGGGGCCGCACCTACATGCTGGGCGTGAACTACAAGTTCTGACCTGGCCAAGGTAGTGCCGGCCGCTGGCCGGCAACCCTGATTCGGTTGTGCCGGCCGCTGGCCGGCAACACAAGGGGAGCAGGACCGCAAACCCGCTGCGCAGGCAGCGGGTTTTCTTTTGTGCGCATGCCGGCCGTTGGTCGGCAAGGCCCATCCACGCATGCTGTGGATAAGGACCATCCCCAGTAGCTCCACGCCATGCGTGGATGCCCTTCACCGCAATCCCACCCACAAAAAAGGGACGGGGCGCTTCGGCCCCGTCCCCGCAAGTACCGCCACCGGAGAAAACGGTCAGCTGCGTCGGGCGCAATACACCGCACGCGGCGGCAGCTGGAGTTCATTGCCCTGCACCGTGCCCGCATCCGGGCCCGGCACCGCCACCTGCTGCCAGTGGCCCGGCGGCAGCGGATGGCTCACCGCCTCGGCCGACAGGTTGAAGGCCAGCAGGAGGGTTTCATCTGCAAGCATACGCTCGAACAGCAGCACTGGCTCGGCACTTTCGATGAATCGGATGCTGCCGTGCAGGAGCGCCGGCTGGCCACGCCGCCAGGCCAGGAACGCTCGGAAAGCGGCCAGGACCGAGTGCGGGTCGCGTTCCTGCACCGCCACCGCCGCGGCCCGGTGCTCGGCCGGGATCGGCAGCCAGGGCTTGCCGGAAGTGAAGCCGGCCAGCGGCGCATCAGTCCAGGGCAGCGGGGTGCGGCAGCCATCACGGCCCTTGAAGTTCGGCCAGAAGGTGATGCCGTAGGGGTCCTGCAGGGCCTCGAACGGCACCTCGGCCTCGGCCAGGCCCAGCTCCTCGCCCTGGTACAGGCAGACCGAGCCACGCAGCGAGCACAGCATCGCCACCAGCATCCGCGCCAGGCGCGGGTCGGCCGGATGGCCGCCCCAGCGGCTGACCGCCCGTTCCACGTCGTGATTCGAAACCGCCCAGCACGGCCAGCCTTCGGTCATCGCCGCTTCCAGGCGCGAGACCGTGTCGCGGATGTAGGCCGCGCTGTAGTCGTCCACCAGCAGCTCGAAGCTGTAACCCATGTGCAGGCGCCCGTCACGGGTGTACTCGGCGGTGGTCGCCAGCGAGTCCTCCGAGGAGATCTCGCCGAGGCTGACTGCCCCCGGGTACGCGTCCAGCAGCGCGCGCAGGCGTTCCAGGAACGGCAGGTTCTCCGGCTGGGTGTTGTTGAAGTAGTGGTACTGGTAGGCGTACGGGTTGTCCGGGCTGAAGCCGCGGCCCACCCGCTTGTCAGCCGGCTTGGGCGGGTTGTCGCGCAGCTGCGCGTCGTGGAAGCAGAAGTTGATCGCATCCAGGCGGAAGCCATCCACGCCGCGGTCCAGCCAGAAGCGCACGTTGTCCAGGGTCGCCTGCTGCACGTCCGGGTGATGGAAGTTCAGGTCCGGCTGGTCGACCAGGAAGTTGTGCAGGTAGTACTGCTCGCGGCGCGGCTCCCACTGCCAGGCGCCGCCGCCGAACAGCGACAGCCAGTTGTTGGGCGGCGTGCCGTCCTCGCGCGGGTCGGCCCAGACGTACCAGTCCGCCTTGGGGTTGCTGCGGTCCTGGCGGCTCTCGCGGAACCAGGCGTGCTCGATCGAGGTGTGGCTCAGCACCTGGTCGATCATCACCTTCAGGCCCAGGCCATGGGCCTTGGCCAGCAGGCGGTCGAAGTCGTCCAGGCGGCCGAACAGCGGATCGACGTCGCGGTAGTCGGCGATGTCATAGCCGAAATCGGCCATCGGCGACTTGAAGAACGGCGAGATCCAGATCGCGTCCACCCCCAGCGTGGCGATGTGGTCCAGGCGCTCGATGATGCCCGGCAGGTCGCCGACCCCATCGCCGTTGGCATCGAGGTAGCTGCGCGGGTAGATCTGGTAGATGACGGCTCCGCGCCACCATGGATAGTGCGACATCGACAGCCCCCCTCCGGGCATGCGTGACCCGCCGGAAGCGGGCCGAAATCCTGTTCCGGCAAGCTTAGCGGTGGCCTCCACGGCATGGCGCAACCTGCATACGTATTCACGCAGGCAGCCGGCCAGGCCGGCCCAAGCCTGCCGTCCGCCCCGGTTTGCGCCCGAATTCACGGCCAGCGCCTATAATCGGCGGTGAGCCTGAAAGCCTGATCGCATGACCATCACCGAAGACACCCGTCCCGCCCTGGGCCTGCCCCAGATCCAGTCGCTTGCCGCGGCCGACATGGCCGCCGTCGACGCCCTGATCCGGCGCCGCCTGTCCTCGGACGTCGTGCTGATCAACCAGATCGCCGACCACATCATTTCCGCCGGTGGCAAACGCCTGCGCCCGATGCTGGTGATGCTGGCCGGCCACGCGGTCGGCCACGCTGGCCCGGACCACCACCAGCTGGCGGCGATCATCGAGTTCATCCACACCTCCACCCTGCTGCATGACGACGTGGTGGACGAATCCAACCTGCGCCGTGGCCGCAGCACCGCCAACGCACTGTGGGGCAACGCGCCGAGCGTGCTGGTCGGCGACTTCCTGTACTCGCGCAGCTTCCAGCTGATGGTTGAACTGGAGCGCATGCCGGTGATGCAGATCCTGGCCGATGCCACCAACCGCATCGCCGAGGGTGAAGTGCTGCAGCTGCTGCACGTGCACAACCCAGATACCGACGAAGCCGCCTACCTGCGCGTGATCGAGCGCAAGACCGCGGTGCTGTTCGCCGCCGGCACCCGCCTGGGCGCGCTGGCCAGCGGCGTGGATGAAGCCACCCAGCAGGCCCTGTTCGACTACGGCATGCACCTGGGCTACGCGTTCCAGATCGCCGACGACGTGCTGGACTACTCGGCCAACGCCGAGGAACTGGGCAAGAACCTGGGCGACGACCTCGCCGAGGGCAAGGCCACGCTGCCACTGATCCACGCCATGGCCCACTCCGATGACGCCACCCGCGAGCGCCTGCGCGCGATCGTGCAGGACGGCGATGCCTCGGCGATGCCGGAAGTGCTGGCCGCGATCCGTGCTACCGGTGGCCTTGAGTACAGCCGCCGCCGTGCCGAGGAATACGCCGAAGCCGCCGAGCGCGCGCTCGATGGCCTGGCCGACAACGATGCGGTTGCCGCGCTGCGTGGCCTGGCCCGTTACGCGGTGCAGCGCTCGCATTGATGCAGGCGTGGGGGGC
>NZ_JASJSU010000070.1:0-15523 GCF_030237045.1 Stenotrophomonas maltophilia group sp. Smal17 | reverse complement strand
CCGTTGGTCGCCACGCCTTTCTTTACAGGAAACGTTCCTCGAAGAACTCATCCAGCGCCTTCCACGCCCGCTTTGCCGCCCGTTCGTTGTATTGGCAGCCCGGCGGGCTGTTGGCATCGCGCTCGGCGAAGCAGTGCACCGCGCCGCTGTAGCTGGTGAATTCCCAGTCGACCTTGGCGGCGTTCATTTCCTTCTGGAAACCGGCGATGTCCTCGGCGGTCACGCTGGTGTCGTCGGCGCCGTTGAGCACCAGCACCGACGGGTGGCTGCCACCGGCCTGTGCCGGCAGTGGCGAACCCAATCCGCCGTGCAGGCTGACCACGCCGGCCAGCGGCGCACCGGCACGGGCCAGCTCCAGCACCGTGGTGCCCCCGAAGCAGAAGCCCACCGCACCGATCCGGCTGGCATCCAGCGGCACCTTGCCGGCCTGTGCCTTGAGCACGTTCACTGCCTCCAACGCGCGTGCGCGCAGCAGGGGCCGGTCGTTGCGCAGCTTGGTCGCCACCGGGCCGGCCTCGGCATCGGTCTTCGGCCGCACGCCCTTGCCGTAGACATCGGCCACCAGCACCACATAGTCATCGCCGGCCAGCTGTTTGGCCTTCTCGACCGCCGATTCGTTCACGCCTTTCCAGTTCGGCACCATCACCAGGCCCGGGCGCTTGTCGTGCTCGCCATCGTCATAGACCAGCACACCACTGAAGGTCGTACCCTGGTGCTTCCATTCCACCGGCTGCGTCTTCATCGCCGCCCACGCCGGCATCGCCGCCAGCCCCAGCATCACCGCCACACCGCATCGCCAACGATTCATGCGCCTGCTCCGCAAAAAAGGGGACGGAGGGGATTAAGCCGTATTCACCCCTCCCACGTCGCATTCTGCATTGGCGACGTGACGCAGGTGTGGTTGGATACGACTTAATCCCCTCCGTCCCTTTTTTCCGCATGAACCTTGCTGATCGCTTTCTGTCCGGACTGATCCCACGCCTGGCTGCCGATGACGCCCCCCAGTGGGCCCATGTCCGGGGCGCCAGCGCCGACGACCTGCAGCGCCTGCGCGCGCAATGGCCACAGGTGCCGGACAGCCTGGTGGTACTGCTGTCGCGCGTGGATGGCACCCACTTCCGCGACTACCCCGGTGGCGAGGTCTGTGTACTGATGCTCGGCTCGGACGTGGAAGACGGCGGCTATCCGTACTACCTGCGCTCAGTCGCACAGATCTTCGAAGACCAGCAGCAGTGGGACGACAGCATCCGTTCGATCTACGAGGAATGGCTGGATGACGAGCCGGAAATCCTCGGCGATGGCATCGATGCCGACCTGCCGATGAGTCGCCGCCTGTGCTTCTCGCACTGCATGAACAACGGCGGCACCTCGATGCTGTACCTGGATTTCGATCCCGCGCCGGGTGGCCGCGTGGGCCAGGTCGTGCGCTACCTGCACGACCCGGACAGCTACGCGGTGATCGCGTCCAGCTTCGATGCGTACCTGCAGCAGCTGATCGACGGCGACTACGCGTTCATCGAAGACGAACAGTAGATCCACGCCATGCGTGGATGAATTTCCCAGTGGGTTGCCGGCCAGCGGCCGGCACTACCTTCAAGCGATGCCCAGGCCCGGAATCGCGCTGATGCTGTCCGGGTCGAAGCCGGCCAGTTCGGCGAAATGGCGGCCACGCGCCACGTAATCACGGTAGGCACCAAAGCTCGGTGCGCCCGGCGACAGCAGCACCACGCCGCCCTGCTCGCCCAGCGCCGTGCGTGCCAGCGCCATCGCCTCCGGCAGATCAGCGGCCGCGTGCAGGCCGAAGCGACCGGTATCGGCCAGCGGTTGCAGCATCGCGTGGATGCGCGGGCCATTGCTGCCCATGGTCACGATTTCCACCGGCGGCACGTCATGCGCCATGTGCTGCATGAAATCGGTCCAGTCCAGGCCACGGTCGTGCCCGCCCACCAGCAGCGCGATGCGCTGGCCGGCGAAACATTCCAACGCCGCCAGGCTGGCGTGCGGCGTGGTGCTGATCGAATCGTTGACGTAGGTCAGGCCATCGGCCACGCCGATGCGCTGCAGGCGGTTCGGCAACGGACGGAAATCCTGCACCGCCGGCGCCAGCGCCACCGCGTCCAGTCCCAGGGCTTCCAGCGCGGCCAGCACCGCGCACAGGTTGCCGCGGTTGTGCCGGCCCGGCAGTGGCGTGTTGCGGGTATCGAACACAGGCTGCTCGCCCCGGTGCACGATTTCGCCACGCATGTGCCAGCCCTGCGCCTGGTTGAACCAGACCACCTCGCTGTCGGGCAGCGACAGCGCGGCCAGGTGCGGATCGGCGGCATTGAGCACGGCGATGCGCGGCGCGGCTTCGGTGACCAGCCGCAGCTTGTCTTCGATGTAACGCTGCTCGCTGCCGTGCCAGTCCAGGTGTTCCGGGAACAGATTCAGCACCACCGCCACCTGCGGATGGGCGCCACTGCGCGCCACTTCGCCGGTCTGGTAGCTGGACAGCTCGACGGCCCAGTACTCGGGCGCCGGCTGCGGGTCCAGCACTTCCAGCAGCGGCAGGCCGATGTTGCCGACCAGGCCGGTGCGATGCCCCGCCGCGCGCAGCAGGTGCGCGACCAGCGCGGTGGTGGTGCTCTTGCCCTTGGTGCCGGTCACGCACACGGTGTCGTGCACGATGCCGTCGTCGGCCGCGTGTTCGGCAAACCACAGCGCGGTGCCGCCGATGAAAGACGTGCCCTGCTCCGCCGCTGCCAGCGCGATCGGCTGGTAAGGGCTGATGCCGGGCGACTTGATCACCACATCGAACGCTGCCAGCGCTTCAGCCGACGGCTCACCACGCACCTCCAGCGCGCCCTGCGTTTCCGCACGCGCGGCCTCGGCTTCAGCAGCCGGACAGAACAGGCTCAGCGGCAGCGACGGCAACCGCTCACGCAGCACGGCGAACGCCGCACGGCCCTCACGACCCCAGCCCCACAGCGCAACGCGCTTTCCCTCAAGCTTCGAAATCTTCACGCACCCGTTCCCACAGCGCGGCCGGGACACGATGCTCGCCCTGCAGCTGCAGCAGCGGCGCCAGTTCCAGTTCGGCGGCGTCCAGCTGCGGCTGGATCTCGTTGCAGAAGCGCTTCACCAGCACGTCTTCCTTCCATTCCGGGCGCTGCGCCAGCGTCGCCATCGCCGCACGCGATTCGCGGCCTTCGCCCACGCACTCGAACGGCTTGTGGTCCTGGAATTCCAGCAGCGCGTCGAAGCCACCGGCCTGCTCGGCATCATCCAGCAGGTTGCGGCCGAAGATGCGCACCAGGCGCGTCTTCGGCATGAACGGGGCCAGCGCCAGGAACACGAAGTGGCACTTCGGGCAGACGCCGCACCAGCGGTTCACCGGGCGCTCGCCGAGGATATGGAAGTTGCGGTTGCAGCTGGAGAAGTGCGCGTCGTAGAAATCGGTCTTGGCGAACTGGCGGGCCACCGCCAGCTCCGACATCGGCCGCAGCAGCGAGTAGTAGTGCAGGTCCGCGGCAACGTGCGCCTGCACATGGCTGCCGAACGCCTGCTCGAATGCCCAGCCCTTGGACCACTGGTGGTTCACTTCACCGGTGCCCGGAATCTGGCTGCCATAGCTGGCCGAGCGTTCGTTGGAAAACACCACCTGGTCCACGCCCTGCAGCAGCGCGGCCAGCACCATGATCGCCGAGTTCACCGCCGTGACCGGGATATGACCGTTCCAGGCGCCCTGGCGGTTGAGTTCGAACAGTTCCGGCGCCAGCGCGCGGCCCAGGTTCAACGTCGGCAGGCCGGTACGCTCGGCACAGGCGCGGATCAGCTGCGAGCCGCCAATCCAGGTCACCGTCTCGTCCACGCCGGCACGGCGCAGCGCTTCGATGCTGACCAGCGAATCCTTGCCGCCACCGATGGCCACCAGCGCGTGCGGCTGCAGGCCCAGTGCCGGCGCCTGCACCGCTTCGCCCTGTACCGGCAGGCGGAAGCGACCGCGCAGGTTCAGGCCGTTGCGGTAGGCGAATTCACCCAGGCCGTTGAGGTAGACCGTCTCCACCAGCGCCGCGGTGTCGGCATCGATGGCGTAGCTGTCGATGCTGACCGTCTCCGGCACGCCCGCCTTGTAGTAGCTGACACCGGCAATCAGGTGCAGCAGCTGCAGCGCGCGCTGCACGGCAGCGGCACGCGCCTCGTCCAGCACGAACGGCGCGCCGGGCACGGTGATGGTTTCCACCATCTCCGGGCTGTCATCGAAGGCGTAGACCAGCCTGGCCACGCCGGTATCCGCAGCGAATTCGCAGCGGACGAAGCGGAAGCGGGAAACCTGGTGTTTGTCAAAAGCAGTCATGATGTATCCGGTCAGGCACGGGCCCGCGCGATGGCGCGGAGCGTGTCGGTGGGCGGGTGCAATGCGCGGGTGGCGATCATTCGATCACGTCTTCGCGCGGCATCGCCCGCTGGTTGTAGGTGTTGGACATCACATAGCCGTAGGCACCGGCATCGGCGATCAGCATCACATCGTCCGGTGCGGTCGATACCGGCAGCTTGCGGCGCTTGCCGAACACATCGCTGGATTCGCAGATCGGGCCGACCACATCGAACGCGGCTTCGGCATAACCGCCCTGGCGGCTGAGATTCTCGATGTCATGCCAGGCGTCGTACAGCGCCGGGCGCATCAGGGTGTTCATGCCGGCGTCCAGGCCGACGCGGCGCACGCCGTCCTTCTCCACCACCTGGGTGGCATGGGTCAGCAGCACACCGGATTCGGCCACCAGGTAGCGGCCCGGCTCGATCGCCAGGCGGAACGCCGGGTGCAGCGCCTTGACCTCGGCCAGGCCCTCGGCCCAGGCGTCCAGGTCGAACGGTTCGTCTTCATCACTGTAGGGAATCGGCAGGCCACCGCCGATGTCGATGGTCTGCACGCTGCCGATGCGACGGGCGAAACCGGCCAGCTCGTCGCACATCAGGCGCCAGTGCTGCGCGGTCTCCACGCCGCTGCCCAAGTGCGCATGCAGGCCAACCACGCGGCTGCCCAGCTCGGTGGCCGCACGCACGAACTCGTCGACGCGGGCGATCGGCAGGCCGAACTTGGAGTCCTTGCCGCCGGTGCGGACCTTGGCATGGTGGCCTTCGCCACGGCCGAGATCGACGCGCAGCCACAGCTCGCGGTTGCGGAACAGGTCCGGCCAGCGCTGCAGTGCTTCAACGTTGTCGACGGTGACGGTCACGCCCAGCGCAAACGCCGCTTCGTACTCGCTGCGCGGGCAGAAGCTGGGGGTGAACAGCACGCGCTTGGGCGACAGCTCCGGCAGGTGCTGGAACACATGCTTCAACTCGCCGTGCGAGACACATTCCAGGCCGAAGCCTTCCGCCTCCAGCAGCTGCAGGATGGCCGGGTGGCTGTTGGCCTTGATCGCGTAGTAGCGCTGGTCGATCGGCTTGATCGCGGCCAACGCGCGGGCGCGAGCGCGCACCGTCGGCAGGTGGTAGACGTAGCGCGGCGTACCGGCATCGGCCAGCTGCAGCAGGTGCGCACGCTGGCCGCGCCACCACGGCGTGCCACGCGGGCGCACGGTGCCGGCGATCTCGCGCCAGCGCGGGCCGAACACTTCGGTCTCTTCCACCGGCATCGCGCCGCTGTCGATCAGCTCGGCATGCAGGATGGGCAGCAGGCCATCGGCATCGGCTTCGTCGATGACGAAGGTCAGGTTCAGGTCATTGGACGACTGCGAGATCATGTGCACGCGCTCGCGGCCGAAGGTGGCCCACACGTCCGACAGCTTGTGCAGCAGCGAGCGCATGCCGCGACCAACCAGCGTGATCGCCGCGCACGGCACGATCACCTTCACCTTGCAGATCTGCGACAGGTCGGCAGACAGCGCGGCCAGCACATCAGTGTTGACCAGGTTCTCGGACGGGTCCAGCGACACGGTGACGTTGGTCTCGGCCGAACCGATCAGGTCCACCGACAGGCCATGCTTCTTGAACAGGTTGAACACATCGGCCAGGAAGCCGACCTGCTGCCACATGCCGATGCCTTCCATCGACACCAGCACGATGCCGTTGCGGCGGCTGATCGCCTTCACGCCCGGCACCGGAGCCGCACTGCCATCGATGCTGGTACCCGGCAGCTGCGGGCGCTCGGTATCGAGGATGGCCATCGGCACGCCGGCGTCACGGCACGGCTTGATCGAGCGCGGGTGCAGCACCTTGGCGCCGGTGGTGGCGATTTCCTGTGCTTCGTAATAGTCCAGGCGGGTCAGCAGGCGCGCGTCCGGCACATCCTTGGGGTTGGCGCTGAACATGCCCGGCACGTCGGTCCAGATTTCCACGCGGCTGGCGCCGAGCAACGCGCCGAAGTACGCCGCCGAGGTGTCCGAGCCACCGCGACCGAGAATGGCGGTACCGCCGTCGGCATGCCGCGAGATGAAGCCCTGGGTGATCAGCAGGCGGGTCGGCTGCGCGCGGAAGCGCTGCATCCAGTCTGCGTCCGCGCGCCACTGGCAGTTCACCGACAGCCGCTGCGACCAGTCGCTCTGGTTCGGCTGCGGCGGCATCGCGTCCAGCCACTGGCGGGCATCCATCCAGCCCATGTCCAGGCCCGAGGCGTGCAGATAGGCCGCGCCCAGCGTGGAGGACAGCAGCTCGCCCTGGCCCAGCACGTCGGCCTGCCAGTCCAGCGGGCGGGTGGCCGCACGCGGATCATCCAGCAGGCCCTGCAGCGCGGCCAGGCGCTCGGCCAGCACCTCGCGGCCCAGGCCCAGCTCGACCAGGAAGCCCTCGTGGCGCTCGACCAGTGCCGCCACGCGGTCGCGGCTGTCCGGCGCACCGTCGGCGATCGCGGTCAGTTCGTTGGTGACCCCAGACAGCGCCGAGACCACCACCAGCACGCGCGAACCGGTTTCTTCCGCACGTTTTTTCGCCAGCTTCCCGATCGTGTCCCAGCGGTGGCGACGCGACACCGAGGTGCCGCCGAACTTCAGTACGATCCAACGATCGACAAGGGGGGAAGCTGACATGGATAGGCTATGTGTAATGTGGGGGAGCCGCCCGAGGGGGCGGAACCTTCGATTCTAAGCCCAATGGACCCGCCGATGGCCGCCTTCCGCTACCTGCAGCTCGATGTCTTCGCCCCCCACCCCGGCAGCGGCAATCCGCTGGGCGTGGTGCTGGGCGCCGATGGGCTCTCCAGCGCCCGCATGCAGGCCCTTGCCGCCTGGCTGAACCTGTCCGAGACGGTGTTCTTCCTGCCGCCCAGCGCCCCGGGCGCCGACTACCACATCCGCATCTTCACCCCGAACAGCGAACTGCCATTTGCCGGCCACCCCAGCGTGGGCGCGGCCTGGGCTGCAGTCACCTGCGGCCTGGCAACGCCGCGCGACGGCGGCGCGCTGGTCCAGCAATGCGCTGCCGGCCTGCTGCCGGTGCGGGTGAGTGGTGCCGCCGCTTCTCCAACCATCGAACTGGCCAGCCCACCGGCACAGCGCCTGCCGACCGACCCGGGTCAGGTGCCCGGGCCGCTGTTGGCGCTGGCCGCCGCCGGGCATGCGCCCGAACTGTGGGACAACGGCCCGCGCTGGTGGCTGCTGCCGCTGCGTGACGCCGCCGCCGTGCGCGGACTGGCCCCGGACATGGCCGCCCTGCGCGACTGGACCAATGCCACCGGCGCAACAGGCGTCGCGGTATTCGCCGACGAAGCCGCCACGGACCATGCCCGCGTCGTGCGCGCGTTCTGCCCTGGCGATGCGGTGAACGTGCCCGAGGACCCGGTCACCGGCAGCGCCAATGCGCTGATCGGTGCCTGGTTGCGCGAGCGCGTCGTGCTGCCCGGCGGCAGCGGCGCCTATGTCGCCAGCCAGGGCCGCGAAGTCGGCCGCGACGGCCGCGTCCACGTGCGCGTGGATGCCGACGGCACGGTGTGGATCGGCGGCCAGGTGCAGCCGGTGATCGACGGCCAGATCAGCTGGTAACGCCGAAAGAGGGGACGGAGGGAATCAAGTCGTTTGTGCCACAAGCGACTTGATTCCCTCCGTCCCCTTTTTCGTGCGCCGCGCTACCCTATGCCGCCTGTTTACTGGAGTTCCTGCCTGATGTCCGCACGACGTTTCCTGCAGCTGGATGTGTTCTCCCCGCGCGCCGGCGCCGGCAATCCGCTGGCCGTGGTGCTCGATGCCGAAGGCCTCGACGATGCCAGCATGCAGGCCATCGCGCGCTGGACGCGCCTGCCCGAGACCACCTTCGTGTTTCCGGCGCAGGCGGCAGACACCAGCTACCGGCTGCGCATGTTCAGCCCGCAGAAGGAAGTGCCGTTCGCCGGCCATCCCAGCGTCGGTACCGCGCATGCGGTGCTGCAGGCAGGCCTGGCAGCGCCGGTCGACGGCGTGCTGGTGCAGGACGGCATCGCGGGCGCCCTGCCCCTGCGCGTCAGCGGCGAAGGCGCGCAGCAGCGCATCGCCATCCGTACCCCGCGGGCACAGCTGGCCGAGACCACCGTGGCCAGCGATCCCCGCCTGCAGGCCGCGCTGAAGGGCTGGCCGCTGGGCACGCTGCCGCCGGCCCGCATGCAGGGCGGGCGCAGCTGGTGGGTGGTGCAGGTGGCCGATGAAGCCGCGTTGCGCGCCCTGCATCCGGAGTGGGATGCGGTGGCCGCGCTGGCCGAATCCACCGACAGCATGGGCGTGTTCGCTTATGCGTTCAGCGATGGCAACGAGGGATTCGATCTGGCCGTGCGCGCCTTCGTCGGCAACGGCCGTCGCTTCGAGGACGCGGCCTCGGGTGCCGCCAACGCGGTGCTGGCGGCATGGCTGGACCTGCGCGATGCACTTCCGCATGGCCGCGCACCGTTCGAAGTCAGCCAGGGCCGCGAAGTCGGCCACGATGCGCGCCTGACCCTGCGGGTCGATGAAGACGGCGAGGTCTGGTCGGGGGGCCAGGTGCAGACGGTGATTGCCGGCACCATTGATTGGTAGAGCCGGCCGCTGGCCGGCTGTTACCTGGACCTTGACATCATGCGGTTGCCGGCCAGCGGCCGGCACTACCGCAACCCTCCCGGCCCGCGAATTCTCAGCCCAGCTCGGCTTCCAGACTGATCGGCACTGCGCTCAGCGCCTTGGACACCGGGCAGTTCTGCTTGGCGTCATCGGCGATGGCACGGAACTGTGCGGCGTCGATGCCCGGCACCACTGCCTTCACCTTCAGCCGGATCTGCGACAGCTGCGGGCCGCCTTCCAGCGACAGATCGACCTTGGCTTCGGTGTCCAGCGAGGTCGGGGTGAAGCCCGCTTCGCCCAGCTTGGCCGACAGCGCCATGGTGAAACAGCCGGCATGCGCGGCGGCGATCAGTTCTTCCGGATTGGTCCCTTTCTCGTCGCCAAAACGGCTGTTGAAGCCGTAGCGGGTCTTGTCCAGCAGCCCACTCTGCGGCGTGCTCAACAGTCCCTTGCCCGACTTCAGATCGCCTTCCCAGTGCGCGGTGGCGTGTCGCGAGATTCCCATATGCTGCTCCTGCGTGGCGGTGATGAACGGCCACCTTCGCATGGACCGCGTTATCCCTGCGTCGCTCCGCCGCATGCCAATCGTCCGCCGGAAACCGGGCAACTGGACACTTCCTCACCAGCCCGACCTGCATTTTCCCCTTGTTTTCAGTGGTTTCGCACACCCCCCCGGTGATCGGGAAGCGCCCACCCGGCACGCCAGGACGGCCCCATTCCCCGCCACCGGCCATGTACTGAATCGGCCTGGATATGAAAAAACATGCACTTTCCGCGCTTCGGGCTATTGGCGGCGCCCGAGAGTTGCCCTACATTGCGCTTGCCGACGGGGTTCGGCGCCGACCAAACAACCAACCGTTCACGGAACAGGAAACCATGGCAAAGACCGCTAAGAAGGCTGCCCCGAAGAAGGCAGTGAAGAAAGTCGCTACGAAGGCAGCCGCCAAGCCGGCCGCTCCGAAGCCGATCAAGGAAGTGCTGACCAAGTCCGGCCTGGTTGCACACATCGCTGAAGCCTCCGGCGTCGTCGCCAAGGACGTCCGCGCTGTGCTGGCCTCGCTGGAAAGCGCCGTCGCCTCCTCGGTGCACAAGAAGGGCGCAGGCTCCTTCACCCTGCCGGGCCTGCTGAAGATCACCACCGTCAACGTGGCGGCCAAGCCGAAGCGCAAGGGCATCAACCCGTTCACCAAGGAAGAGCAGTGGTTCGCTGCCAAGCCGGCCACCACCAAGCTGAAGGTGCGTCCGCTGAAGAAGCTGAAGGACGCCGCGCTGTAAGCGCGCGCCCCGACGCGGACTCCGACGGGACGGCTCTGGCCGTCCCGTTTTTTTTGCCCGCGCCCGCGCCCGCAACACAGCGTTGCCGGATCCCGGGAAATACGCGTCCAGGCCCGCCACCATTGACCGGGCGCGGTCGGGTCCAGGCCCGGAACGTACCGGGTGGAACACTGCGTGCAGCGCCGGCCGTCGCCGTCGGCCGCGGGCTTGCCTATCGTGGGCCCATCCTCCACAGCTACGGCGAGCACCCCTCATGGCCAGCCCCTCCACCCGCTACCGGATCTCGGTGACCCCCATCGAAAAGGACGGGTTGCAGTGCACCGGGCGCTGCACCATCGAACTGGAACACCGCGCCAGCCGCGACCTGATGCGCCTGCTGGAAGCGGCACCGCGTACGGCCGGCATCAGCGGCGACGAGCGCGCCACCCTGGTGATCGCCAGCCAGCTGCTGCGCGACATCGTGCAGCGTCACGCCGCGACCGACGGCCACGCGCTGGCAGCCATCGCCGCACAGGTGCTGCCGGCACTGGACGCGCTGGACCAGCTGCCTTCCTCACGCTGACCGCCGCGCACTCGATACACTGGCGCTCTCACGGTCGCCTCGGGGAGGAGGCAGGCATGCGCTGTATCCTGTTGTTGATTGCGCCCCTGGCGCTGCTGGGCTGTTCGCGGCCGGCAGCCACACCGGATGCGACACCTGCCGTGATACCGGCCAGCACCGATCAGCCGTCGAACGTGTCGCCAACGGCAGTGCCCGGCGGCGACCCACCGGCTGCGCAATCGCCTTCGGTCGACCCGCTGTTCGCTGCGGTGGCCCCCGATGCCGAGCCGCCCTCGGTGATGCTCAACCGCTACGTGCGCGCACTGCTCAATCGCGATCGCCGCGCCAGTGATGCGGCATGGACCTTCCCACCCGGCGATGCCCGGCATGCCGACGACGCCGCGCTGCGCCAGCTGCAGGAGGTGCGCACGCTTCACCTGCGCAGCAGCACGCCGATTGCCCGCAGCCCGGCACAGCCCGCTCAGCTGCTGGAGGTGCCGGTGCGGGTGCGTGCGGTCACCGCCAACGGCACCTTCCATTTCAGCGGCTGGTACCGCGTGCAGCCCAGCAGCGACGGTCGCGCCTGGCAGATCCAGTCGGCGCACCTGCAGCCAACGCTGGACTGAACCGTTGCAGCCGCATGCACGCACGATTCAGCCGGCGCGGCTACTCTTTCTCCCATCCATTCCAGAGCCACCGGTCACTGCCATGCGCCTGCGTTCCCTGATGACCCGCCTCGCCGCCTCCACCGTGCTGATCGCTGCCGCGATCGGTGCGCAGGCCGCCCCCTCCATTTCCGGCCGCGAACTGTCGGTGGGTGCCAGCGACGTGCAGCAGTACCTCGACGGCAGCTTTCCGCGCACCCAGGACGCGCTGGGCGGCCTGATCGCCCTGACCATGAGCCACCCGCAGCTGAGCCTTCCGGCCGGCGAACGCTTGAATCTGGGCATGGACGTGGCACTGGCCACCGCCGGCGGCAACCCGGCCAAGCTGGGCACGGTGAAGCTCAGCAGCGGCCTGCGCTATGACGCGCAGACCCAGGGCTTCCACCTGCAGCAGCCGAGCGTGGATGACTTCACCCCGGCCAACCAGGGTGGCCGTCTCGACTCGCGCACCCGTGGTCTGCTCAATGCCTGGCTGAGCGACTACGCCCAGCGCGAGCCCATCTATAAGCTGGACCCGGCCATGGCCGGCGTGCTGGGCGCGCTGCAGGTGCAGTCGGCACAGGTGAAGAACGGCAAGCTGGTGGTCACCTTCAACCAGAACCTGGGCAACCTGGTGCCGGCCGGCATCCTCGGCAAGTAAGGCAGGGCCGACCTCACGCCACCAGCGCTTTCACTACCGCCTCGCTGAAAGCCGGAATGTCATCCGGCTTGCGGCTGGTGATCACATTGCCATCCACCACGACCTCGGCGTTGCGCCACTTGGCGCCGGCATTGGCGAGGTCCTGCTGCAGGGATGGCCACGACGTCAGCTCGCGTCCATCAGCCAGGCCGCTGTTGATCAACAGCCACGGACCATGGCAGATGGCGGCAACGGGCTTGCCGGCCTCGGCGACGCTGCGGATGAAACCCAGCGCCGCCTCATCGGTGCGCAGCGTGTCCGGATTGATGACGCCACCGGGCAGCACCACGGCATCAAAGCGGCCGGCATCGGCCTCGTCCAGCGGCAGGTCTACCGCCACCACGCCACCCCAGTCCTTGTCGTTCCAGCCCTTGATGGTCGCCTCCTTCGCAGGCGATACCACGCTGACGCGTGCGCCTTCCGCCTCCAGCAGGCGCTTGGGTTCGGTCAGTTCGGACTGTTCGAAGCCGTGCGTGGCAAGGATGGCAATCTGCTTGCCGCTGAGACGCTGAGCCATGTCGGATGCTCCATCGAAAGGAGCGGACAGCGTGCGTGAGGAGCCATTGAACGGCGGTGACCCGACCGTGCACGGCAGGTGGAGAGGCCCCCTGTAGAGTCGAGCCACGCTCGACTCCACCGGGCCGCGGGCAACGGCAGAAGCAGTCGAGCATGGCTCGACTCTACAGACCCGGTCAGCGCTTGGGCTGCAGCATGGTGCCGGTGCACTTGGGCGAACCGCAGCGGCACTCCCAGATCTTCTTCAGCTTCGCGGTGTGGCGCTCGGCCAGGGTGATCCCGTAGTTGTAGGTCAGCTCTTCGCCGGCCTTGATATCGCGAAGGGCCTCGATGAATACCTTGTCGCCACGGCTGTCGCCATCCTCGTCTTCCTCGATCACCGCCTCGCAGTTCGGGTCGCAGCTGTGGTTGATCCAGCGTGCGTCGTTGCCCTTGTAGTTGGCATCGATCACCCAGTCATCGTTGAGGGTGAACAGGAAGGTATGGCCGCTTTCGACGTCGCCGCTGTCATCGGCATCAACGTCGCCGTGGCTGCGCAGCAGGCCCTTGTACTGGATCACGCGCTCGCCCTGCTTGATCGGGGCCACGGCGAACACGCCGTTGCCATGGATGGCGGACTTGCGGGCTTGGATCTTCTTCGGCATCGGCACGGGCTGTTTGCAGCGAATGGAACGGGGATTCTCGCCCATTCCGGGTGATTGCGAAAATCACCCCATTGGCGCAGCATTGCGCCCTGGCAACGGCCCCGGTGTCTCCCTCCCGGCCTGGCCCCAGCGCCGGCTGAATGCCCTGCTTGGATGGCGGCGAATAAAAGCGTACAATTTCAGTCCGCTTTAAGAACCACTCGCATCCCCATGTTGCGCGTCACCAAACTCACCGATTACGCCACCGTCGTGCTGACCGTGCTTGCCGCCCGTCCGGGCGAGGTGCTCAGTGCCACCGAGCTGGCCGAATTCACCGGTCTGGAGCCGCCCACCGTCAGCAAGGTGCTCAAGCCGCTGGCCCAGGCCGGCCTGGTCGAGGGCCTGCGCGGTGTCCGCGGTGGCTACCGCCTGACCCGCCCGGCCCTCGAGATCTCGCTGTTCGAAGTGGTCGAGGCAATGGAAGGGCCGCTGGCCCTGACCGAATGCAGCCACGACCACCACCAGTGCGGCATGGCGCCCAAGTGCGGCGCGCGCAGCAGCTGGCGGCTGATCAACGACGTGGTCTCCGAGGCCCTGCGCGATGTCACCCTCGCGCAGATCCTGCCCCCTCTCCCCCTTGCCGATGACGAACAGCGCCGCACCATCGCTGTCGACGTCGTCTCCTGATCCGTAGGCAGCCCCCCCATGGCCACCGAAACCATCGAAAACGTCGCCCACGACGACACCCCCAACCGCGAGATCCACGAGCAGCTCGGCCGCAAGTATTCGGCCGGCTTCATCACCGAGATCGAGTCGGACTCCCTGCCGCCGGGCCTGGACGAGGACACCATCCGTGCCCTGTCGGCCAAGAAGGAAGAGCCGGAGTGGATGACGCAGTGGCGCCTGGACGCCTACCGCCACTTCCTGACCATGCCGATGCCGGACTGGGCCAAGCTGGAGATCGCCCCGATCGACCTGCAGGCGCTCAGCTACTACTCCGCGCCGAAGGGCCCGAAGTACGCCTCGCTGGATGACGTGCCGAAGGAACTGCTCGACACCTACGACAAGCTGGGCGTGCCGCTGCACGAGCGCGCCAAGCTGGCCGGCGTGGCGGTGGACGCGGTGTTCGACTCGGTGTCCGTCGGGACCACCTTCCGCAAGGAACTGGCCGAGAAGGGCATCATCTTCTGCTCGATGTCCGAGGCCATCAAGGAACACCCGGAACTGGTGCGTCAGTACCTGGGCACCGTGGTGCCGGTGGGCGACAACTACTTCGCCGCGCTCAACTCGGCGGTGTTCTCCGATGGCAGCTTCGTGTTCATTCCCAAGGGCGTGCGCTGCCCGATGGAACTGAGCACCTACTTCCGCATCAACGCCGGCCACACCGGCCAGTTCGAGCGCACCCTGATCGTGTGCGAGGACAAGGCCTACGTGTCCTACCTGGAAGGCTGCACCGCGCCGATGCGCGATGAGAACCAGCTGCACGCCGCGGTGGTCGAGCTGGTGGCACTGGAAGATGCCGAGATCAAGTACTCCACGGTGCAGAACTGGTACCCGGGCGACGAGAACGGCGTCGGCGGCATCTACAACTTCGTCACCAAGCGTGCCGAATGCCGTGGCGCGCGCAGCAAGGTCACCTGGACCCAGGTCGAGACCGGCTCGGCGATCACCTGGAAGTACCCGTCCTGCGTGCTGCTGGGCGACGACTCGGTGGGCGAGTTCCACTCGGTGGCCCTGACCCACCACCGCCAGCAGGCCGACACCGGCACCAAGATGATCCACGTCGGCAAGCGCACCAAGAGCAAGATCGTCAGCAAGGGCATCAGCGCCGGCCGTGGCCAGAACACCTACCGTGGCCTGGTCAGGGTCGACCGCAATGCCGATGGCGCGCGCAACTACACTCAGTGCGATTCGCTGCTGATCGGCAAGCAGTGCGGCGCCCATACCTTCCCCTACATCGAGGTGAAGAACCCGGGCGCCACCGTCGAGCACGAGGCCACCACCTCCAAGATCTCCGACGACCAGCTGTTCTACTGCCGCGCCCGTGGCATCAGCCAGGAAGACGCGGTGTCGATGATCGTCGACGGCTTCTGCAAGCAGGTGTTCCGCGAGCTGCCGATGGAATTCGCAGTGGAAGCCAAGAAGCTGCTGGAAGTCTCGCTGGAAGGCTCGGTGGGCTGACCGCCCGCCCCGCTCCTCGCAAACGCATTCTCTTTACCGGCGGGCCACGGCCCGCCCCACGGACC
>NZ_JASJSU010000006.1:9718-84621 GCF_030237045.1 Stenotrophomonas maltophilia group sp. Smal17 | reverse complement strand
GCAAGCTCGACTCTACAAGAGCACACCATGACGCCGCCGATCTCTTCCCCGACCTACCTGCACGGATTCTCCGGCACCGAACAGCAGCGCCTGATGACCCAGGCGCGCCTGCTGGAATCGAGCATCTTCGGCCAGATCGACTACGGCGGTGCGCGTCGCCTGCTGGAAGTAGGCAGCGGCGTCGGTGCGCAGACCGAGATCCTGCTGCGCCGCTTCCCCGAGCTGCACGTGACCGGCGTGGACCTGAGCGAAACGCAGCTGGCGACCGCGCGCGAGAATCTGGCGCGCACGCCGTGGTGCAGCGACCGCTACACCCTGCAGCAGGCCGATGCCGGCGAACTGCCGTTCGACGCCCGCACCTTCGATTCGGCGTTCCTGTGCTGGGTACTGGAACACGTGCCGTCACCGGCGCGCGTGCTGAGCGAAGTGCGCCGTGTGCTGGCACCGGGCTCCCCGGTGTACATCACCGAGGTGATGAATGCCTCGTTCCTGCTCGATCCGTATTCGCCCCACATCTGGCGCTACTGGATGGCCTTCAATGACTTCCAGTACGACCACGGCGGCGACCCGTTCGTCGGTGCCAAGCTGGGCAACCTGCTGCTGGCCGGCGGTTTCCGCGACGTGCATACCGAGATCAAGACCATCCACCTGGACAACCGTGAGCCGGCCCGACGCAAGACGATGATCGCGTTCTGGGAGCAGCTGCTGCTGTCGGCGGCCGACCAGCTGCTGCAGGCCGGGCTGGTGGACGAGGAGACCGTGGAGGGCATGCGCCGCGAGTTCCGTCTGGTGCAGAACGACCCGAACGCGGTGTTCTTCTATTCGTTCGTGCAGGGCCGCGCGACGGTGTATTGAGCCGACGTTCTACTGCCAATTGAGGCAGTAGAGCCACGCCATGCGTGGCTGCCGCCGCCGATGCACCGCCATCCACGCATGGCGTGGATCTACGGATCAATGCACGGCGGCGTGGTCGACCGCACCCGGCGATGTCGCCGGCTCCTGCCAGATCCGCTGCCACATCGCGGCCAACCGGCGACCGACGTCAGCGCGCGCGGCAGGACTGCTGTAATCCATGCGCAACTGCTCGGGCCTGATCGCCCGCCATTGCCCATCGACCTGCTCGGCCACCGCGAAGTTGAAGGTGTAGTCGGGCTCCAGGCCCATGCGCAGATCGCTCAGCACCAACCGGCCCTCCACCACCTGCGCGCGCATGAAACCGCGGTTGAACCACTGCAGCCGCTGCACGGCTGGAATCGCAGATGCTTCGCGCAAGGCCTGCACGTTGGACGGATGGCCCTCGAACCGCATCGGGCCCTGGTCGGCCACCAGCGAGCGGTCCCCGACCACGTAGCCATTCGGCGTCATTGCCACCACCCGCCACAGCAGGGTGTTGAACGGCATCGGCACCGAGAAGCGCGGCGCATCGCCCAGGCCCATCGCGGCCAGGCTCTGTTGGGCGGCACGATCGACCTGCGCCTTGGCCATCAGGCCCCAGCCCAGGTAGCCGCTGCTGACCAGCAGGGCCACGCCCAGCGCCTTGCCCGCCCACGGCCGCGCGCGGCCGAACCAGGCCAGCACGCAGCCCAGCAGCAGCCACACGGTATAGGCCGGGTCGATGATGAAGACGCTGGAGCCCATCGTCGGGTGCGGCCGCAACGGCCACCACAGCTGGGTGCCGTAGACGGTGAACGCATCCAGCAGCGGATGGGTGACCAGCGCCAGCTGGATCGCCCAGAACCAGCGTACCGGTGACTGCGCGACCCGGCCGTTGCCGAAGCGCTTGAACAGCCACCAGATCAGCGCCGCCACCCACGGCAGCACCAGCAGCGAATGGCTGAAGCTGCGGTGGTCGACCATGTTGGCGACCGGGTCGGCCGCAGTGAAGCCCAGCCACAGGGCGTCGAGGTCGGGCAGGGTGCCGAGCGCGGCACCGGCCAGCAGGGCCGCGCGGCGATGGCCGGGCGGTGCGATGGCAGCGGCGACGGCGCCACCGAGCACGATCTGGGTCAGGGAGTCCATTGGCCGATGCTAGCGCGATGGCCGCGCGTTTGTAGAGTCGAGCTTGCTCGACTGTTCCGCCCCTGTAGAGTCGAGCTTGCTCGACTGCGGAGCAAGCTCGACTCTACAAGAGCAGGTTCAGGCCGCCTGCGACAGGCGCGCGCCCGGCAGTTCCACCAGGGTCTGGCCGTTGTGGTCGAGCAGGCGCAACGCGCCGTCATGGTCTTCGGCCAGCGCGGTCAGGCTCTCCACCCAGTCGCCATCGTTGGCGTAGACCAGGCCATCGCGTTCAATCAGCGCCGCACGATGGATATGCCCGCAGACGATGCCATCCAGGCCACGCCGCCGCACGTCATCCAGCCCGGCCTGCACGAAGCGCTCGATGTAGCGCTCGGCCGCACCACTGCGCTTCTTCAGGAACTCCGACAGCGACCAGTAGCGCATGCCCAGCCGGCGGCGCACGGCGTTCAGCGCCTGGTTGCCGGTCAGGATGCGGTAGTACAGCCAGTCGCCGAATTTTTCCTGCAGCCCGCCGAAGTGGGTCACGCCGTCGTAGTCGTCGCCATGCGCCACCAGCAGCCGGCGGCCGTCGGCGGTCACGTGGATGGCGCGTCGGCGCACCTGCATCGCCGGCAGCATCAGCCCGCACACCTGGCGCAGCGATGCATCGTGGTTGCCTGGGATGTAGATGATCTCGGTGCCGGCCCGGCGCAGCGCATGCAGGGCCTGGATGACTTCGCTGTGCGACTGCCGCCAGTTGGCGCGGCGATGGGCCATCCACCACAGATCGATGATGTCGCCGACCAGGTACAGGCGTTCGCAGCGCAGCTGCGAGAGGAACCGCGCCAGCTCGCTGGCGTGGCAATGACGTGAACCCAGGTGCACGTCGGAGACGAACACTGCGCGCCGGTGCGGCGACAGGTTCGCCGGCGCGCTCATGCCGCCGCCCCCGCGTCGCGCAGGTAGCGTTTGCGCTTGTTGGGCCGGATCGCGCACAGGTCCACTTCGATCAGGCCGTCGATCGAGTCACTGAAATCCGGGTCGACACCGAAGGCAAGGAAGCGCGCACCGCCGGGTTCGCACAGATCGGTGTACTGCCGGTACAGCGTCGGCACGCCGGTGCCGAGTGCGGCCAGGTTGGCCTTCAGCACATCGAACGCGGCGCCAGCATCCAGTTCGCCGAAGCTCGGCGGCGCGGCGAAGTACTGGAACGGCCGGTTGGATTCGGCCAGCCCGGCGGTACCGCTGTAATAGCGCTGGTAGTACGCCACCAGCTGCTCGCGCGCATCACGCGGCAGCGCGGCGCTGATCGATACGGCGCCGAACAGGTAGCGGATGCCCGGCCGGCACTGCAGGTAGGCACCAATGCCCTGCCACAGGTAGTCCAGGCTGCGGCTGCCCCAGTAGTCGGGCACCACGAAGCTGCGCCCCAGTTCCAGGCCCTCGGCGATGTGGGTGATGGCATCGTCGGAGTAGCGGAACAGCGAAGCGCTGTAGAGCCCGGACAGGCCGTGCCGGGCCAGTGCCTGCGCACCGCGCATGATCCGGTAGGCGCCGGCAATGCGCTGCGCGGCGGCGTCCCAGATCACGATGTGCTCGTACTGCGGATCGTAGTCGTCCAGGTCGCGGCTGCGCCCGGTGCCCTCGCCCACCTGGCGGAAGGTCAGTTCACGCAGGCGGCCCAGCTCCAGCAGCAACGGCGAATCGGCGGTGCAGGTCGCCAGCAGGATCTGCTTGCCATCGGCGGTCTGGCCCAGCTGGGTCGCCGCGGCGATGCCGGCGGCCACCTGCGAAGGCGGCACCGGCGATGCCAGCGGCTCGGGTCCGGCGCAGGCAACCGCCCCGCCGGTCTCGCCATTGCGGCCCAGCGCATACAGCGCGCGACGCACCGCCAACAGCTGCGCCCCGGGATCGCCCGCCTTGCCTAGCTGCATCGGCTCGCCGATGCTCAGCCGCAGCGGACGGCCACGGCGGGTGAACATCTCGCGTGCCAGCAGCGCGGTGCCAGCCGGCTTGAACAGGGTCGAAGCGCCGTAGAACAGCGCCGAGTTGCGCGCCTCCACCCGCACCGGCAGCACTGGCGCGCCCGCAGCGCGGGCGAAGCGCACGAAACCGCGCTGCCAGCGACCATCGCGGATGCCGCGCAGCGACAGCCGCGAGACTTCGCCGGCCGGGAACACGATCACGCACTGCTCGGCGGCCAGCGCCTCTTCAACCGCATGCAGGCTGCCACGCTGCGCCTTGCCACCGAGGATGCGCACCGGCAGCAGCAGATCCTGCAGCGGCGCGATCGCGCCCAGCAGGTCGTTGGCCACGATCCGCACGTCGCGGCGGATGCGGCCGACCGCGTCCAGCAGGGCCAGCGCGTCCAGGGCACCGGAGGGATGGTTGGCGACGATAAGCAGGCGGCCGGTGGCCGGGATCTTCGCCAGTGCGGCCGGGTCCACCTGGTACTGGCCGTCGATGAATTCCAGGCCGGCGGCGACGAAGCCGAATCCGCGCAGGCCTGCGCTGCGCTGCAGGAAGGCTTCGATCTGGTCCAGCCGCGACCAGCGGCCGACGCTGCGCAGCAACGGCCGCGCCAGCTGGCCACGGCGGCCATGGAACCAATCGGGGAAGCGTTGCTGAAGGCGCTGTTCGAGTTCCTGCATGGCGGTTCCATTCATGCCCGGCGGCCGGTTTGGCCGACAGCCTGCGCCCGGCAGGCGGCAGCCATGTGGCGGTTTCGGGGCAGAACGATGACCGCAGACCGGGCGTCGCAGGCGGCGCGGCCGGGGCCGTCAGGCCACCGGCCCGTTGTCACGCTGGTGGAACACTGGGCACCGAGGCTGGGGCCCAATCCTGCGGGGACGGCCCCTGGCGGGCCTACACGGCCTTAACCACCGCCAACCGGTACAGGTTCACAATGCACAGGCGGCGCACCCCGTGTATCATGCGCGCCCATCTTTCCATCCGAATCAAGGGATATACCGCCTGATGTCCAGCTATCTCTTCACCTCCGAGTCGGTCTCTGAAGGCCATCCGGACAAGGTTGCCGACCAGATCTCCGATGCGGTGCTGGACGCGATCCTGACCCAGGACCAGCGCGCCCGCGTGGCCTGCGAGACCATGGTCAAGACCGGTGTTGCCATTGTCGCCGGTGAGATCACCACCAGCGCCTGGATCGACCTGGAAGCGCTGACCCGCAAGGTCATCACGGACATCGGCTACGACAGCTCCGAGGTCGGCTTCGACGGCGCCACCTGCGGCGTGCTGAACCTGATCGGCAAGCAGTCGCCGCACATCGCCCAGGGCGTGGACCGCAAGAAGCCGGAAGAAATGGGCGCGGGCGACCAGGGCCTGATGTTCGGCTACGCCACCAACGAGACCGACAGCTACATGCCGGCCGCGATCCACCTGTCGCACCGCCTGGTCGAGCAGCAGGCCAAGATCCGCAAGAAGCGCAACTCGCCGCTGTCGTGGCTGCGCCCGGACGCCAAGAGCCAGGTCACCCTGCGCTATGAAAACGGCGTGGTCTCGGCCATCGACGCCGTGGTGCTGTCGACCCAGCACGCCCCGGGCATCAAGCAGAAGGACCTCATCGAGGCCGTCCGCGAAGAGATCATCAAGCCGGTGCTGCCGGCCAAGTGGCTGCACAAGGGCACCAAGTTCCACATCAACCCGACCGGCAAGTTCGAGATCGGCGGCCCGGTGGGCGACTGCGGCCTGACCGGCCGCAAGATCATCGTCGACACCTACGGCGGCTGGGCCCGTCACGGTGGTGGCGCGTTCTCCGGCAAGGACCCGTCCAAGGTCGACCGTTCGGCAGCCTACGCGGCCCGCTACGTCGCCAAGAACGTGGTTGCCGCCGGCCTGGCCGACCGTTGCGAAGTGCAGGTTTCCTACGCCATCGGCGTGGCTGAGCCGACCTCGATCTCGGTCACCACCTTCGGCACCGGCAAGATCAGCGACGACAAGATCGAGAAGCTGATCCGCAAGCACTTCGACCTGCGCCCGTACGGCATCATCAAGATGCTGGACCTGGTGCACCCGATGTACCAGCAGACCGCCGCCTACGGCCACTTCGGCCGCAAGCCGAAGGAGTTCAGCTACCTCAACGGCGAAGGCGAGACCGTCAACGCCACGGCCTTCTCCTGGGAGAAGACCGACCGCGCCGCCGCCCTGCGCGCCGATGCGAAGCTGAAGTAAGAAACACGAAGGGCCGCTCACGCGGCCCTTCTGCTTCTGGTAGAGCCGGCCGCTGGCCGGCTTTTTCATGGCTTCTGGAAACCATCGCGTGGTTGCCGGCCAGCGGCCGGCACTACCCGGTAACCGATACAATCCGGCGCATGTCGACCGAACTGAAAACCCACCAACTGTCCATGACCGTGCTGATGTCGCCGGAGATGGCCAATTTCTCCGGCAAGGTCCACGGCGGTGCGATCCTGCGCCTGCTCGACCAGGTCGCCTACGCCTGCGCCAGCCGATACGCCGGCAGCTACGTGGTCACCCTGTCGGTGGACCAGGTGATGTTCCGCCAGCCCATCGCGGTGGGCGAGCTGGTCACCTTCCTGGCCTCGGTGAACCATACCGGCACCTCGTCGATGGAGATCGGCATCAAGGTGGTGGCCGAGGACATCCTCAAGCGCAGCGTCCGCCACGCCAACAGCTGCTTCTTCACCATGGTGGCGGTGGATGAAGAGGGCCGGCCGACGCCGGTGCCGACCTTGCAACCATCCACCTCCGACGAGAAGCGCCGCCAGGCCGCCGCGCAGATCCGCCGCCAGCTGCGCCAGGAAATGGAACAGCGCCATCTGGAACTGCTGGCGTCGAACCCGCCTTCGCCTGAAGAGTGATCGAGTGGCAGCGGTGGTCACTGCACGCCGCTACTCCTCTTCCTCCCGCAGATAGGGCGAACGGTAGCGCTGGATGTTCAACAGCGGATCGGCCTCCGACAGCGCAGACTCAGCATCCACCGACGACACCAGGTACATGTAGTAGTCGTAACCGAAGTGAACTTCGGCAGTCTCGCTCACCAGCTTGCACCAGATGACGTTGCGCAGCGCATCGCGCGCCACCCGCTCGATGCCGTCCAGATCCAGCGGCTGGCCCTCGTGGTAGTCGCGTGACTCACGCCGTTCAAGTGAATGGATACGCAGCGAATCCACGCCAGCTGCCACGCAGAATCGCCGGATGGCATCGAGATAGGCGTTCTCCACGATCTGGTAATCCTCGAGGGTTACCAACCTGCCCACGTCGCAGAATTCGGTCCATTCAGAGGGATGGGAGGACAGGTACCCCTCCGGCGTGTACTGCCAGTATTTTGTAATGCGCCAGGAATGAACGAGTTCCACTCAGTGCTCCATTGTCACCGGCCGCAACCAGGACTGCGGACTCCAGCCGAGCAGTACCTGCGCCGGCTGCCCGCCCTGGGACGCCACCACCAGGCCGTCCATCGCGGGCGCGAAACGCCGCTGGAAACCGGAGGGTTGTGCGGCGAACAGTGACCTCAGCGTCGCCATGGATTGCGCCAGGCCAGCGTCATCGAGGCGCGAGAGGAAGAACACCATCTGCCGCCACGCATAGGCACCACGCTTGCGGGCCGTCAGCCATGCATGCCAATGCGGAGCAACCTGCTGCAGGTCGGTACAGACCGCAGAAAAACCACGCTGGATCATGTCCGGCAGTTCCTCGGCCAGCACCGCGTCGAGCTGGAAACGGTCGAATAGGACCGCCAGGTTGTGGGTGGTCAGGATCTGCACCTGTTCGATCACTGCACCATTCGCAGCGGGCCCTGCCTGGCCCGGCGCAAGGTCTGCCCGAGCCAGGCACAGGCCCGCCAGATCGTCTACCCGATGCTGCGACCGTCGGCCCGTTCGGGGCCTCGGTTCGCCAAGCCGCTCGAGCATCATGCTGTCGATATCGTAGTAACGGGCGTACAGACTGCCTGCGGTGAACCGTCCGGCATGCCGTGCCGCTGTCGCGAACCCGGGGGCGAACGCGCCCATGAAGATATCTGCGGCCAGCTCTTCCACCAGGGGCAGATCAGCACCAGCACTGTCCGCCAGGCTCCGCAGCTGCCGCAGCAGGGGGTTTGGCAAGGGGGTTTCCGGGTAGTGGCGCAAGGCAAGCGCCACGACGTCGCCCAGCATCCGCTGGGCGGCAGGCGTCCCGCGCTGCCGTTCGCTTTCCAGTCCAGCAGCCCATGGCAACTCCGCCATGCGCACCTGCGACTGCAGGTTCAACAGCAACAGTGAACGACGTGCATCGAAAGCGGTCCGGCAGGCGGCATAGAGACGACCATGCGCCGGATCGGTGAAGCCGCGCTCGGCAACCCGCGCACCCAGCTGCGGAAGCAGCAGCGCGAGCGACTCGAGCGAAGGAACCAGGCCGGCTTCGATAAGCTGTTCAACGGTGCCCTGCTGGCACCGGGCCACATGCTGTCGCAGCGTGCGGGGCAGAACGCTACCCGCCGCAACCAGGGAAGTCGCTTCATCCGGCTGCACGTCCCGCTGCAGGGAAGCAACATCCACGACACCGGCATCGGCAGGGAACAGGCGCAGACGATTGGCGGCGATGCGTGCGAGCGCAGCATGCGGAGGTGCAGCAACACTCTCCTGCTCGAAGCGCATGCGTGCCGCGTAGGTGTCCGAGTCAGGCACACCATGCTTGCCTGCGTGATCGTTCACGATCTGGCCCACGCGTGACCTCTGGTGTGGCGTCAGCACCACACCATCTACGCACAACGCCAGGTACTCCAGCAGTTCAACATCACGATGCCGGCTCGCCTTGCGCGCGGGTGATTGCCTGCGCAACGTGCGGAACGTGGCCACGGCCTGCTTCGCATCCGGCAACCAGTCCTGCGGGAACTGCATGCAGGGCTGGCCATCGCGCCAGGTCTGCAGGAGCAACCCGACAGCGGTCGCGTACAACGGGCGCCATTGCATCAGCACGTGATGCTGCGTCTTCACCCGTGCCGAACTCGTACGCCGCTGCAACTGCGCAACGACGGCGCCGGCGGTCTCCACGAAGAGGGTGAAGTCTCCCCCGGCCGGCAGCTTTTCAGTCCCGGCCGCCAACGGTACCGGCTCCGGATAGAAGCGAAGGCTCGGGAACCAGCCGACGATGGCGGCCAGAATAGCTTCCACCTGCGCATGCGCCCCCTGCTGCAGGAGCCAGGCCACGGTGAGCAGCGCCGACTCTTCCGGTACGCCGACGCGATAGTCGCCCTGCTGCAACCGCGCGTGCAGCCAGGCCATGCCCTCATCGCCCAGGCACCATGCGTTCAGGCGCTGCCGCTCATTGCCGGTGCCCGTGTCCAGCACCTGGGCCGCAAGGTGCCTTTCCCAATCCAGCAGGGGCCCACCGGCCAACAGCGCACCGGTGGCGAAGCCGCCGGTAACCACTTCCGGCGTTGCCCATGCGGGCGCCCCCTCGATGGGCGTTCGTGAGCCGTGCTGCAGCAGGTCAAGCGCCTTGCCGTCGAGCAGCCGGCTCCAGCGATCGACACGTGCCTGTGCGGACTGGCGCTGCTCTCGATTGGCAGCCTCCTGCAACGCGCGCAAAGCCCGCGTCATCTGGGCGCCAATGTAGCCGCTCCCTATCGTAGGCGGAGCATCGCGTTCGTCGTCCTTGGCCATCGCTGCTGGAATCCGTGTGGTCCGGGGGCTGGAATCGAACCAGCGCCCACCCGGTTAAGAGCCAGGTGTTCTACCACTGAACTACCCCGGAGTAGAGCCCGCATGCTGCCCAATCGTAGACCGCAGGGCAAGCGATGAAGGGCAGACGGGGATTCCTCTCCCCAGGAAAGTGGATCACCCCGTGTTCTGCACACCCTGCGAAACACCGTTCACGCACGCCACCAGCGCGCGCAGCAGGTCGTCATCCTCACGCCCGCTGGCCCGCCAGCGCTGCAGCAGGTCCACCTGCAGCACGCTGATCGGATCGACGTAGGGATTGCGCAGGCGGATCGACAGCGCCAACCGCGCATCGTGGTCGAGCAACGTCCGCTGGTCCATCAACGCCAGCAGCCAGTGCCGGGTGAGTTCCAGTTCGCGTTGCACCTGCGGGAAGAAACGGCCGTGCAGCTCACCGGACAGCTTCGAGAACTGCTCGGCGATGGTGATATCGCCCTTGGACAGCACCATCGCGATGTCATCCAGGAAGGTGCGGAAGAACGGCCAGTCGCGAGCCATCGCGCGCAGGGTCTGCTCGTGGCCGGCATCGACCGCGGCCTGCAGGCCGCTACCCACGCCGTACCAGCCAGGAATGACCGCACGCGCCTGGCTCCAGGCGAACACCCACGGAATCGCACGCAGGTTGCCCAGCGCGGCGTCCTGGCCCAACCGGCGCGATGGCCGCGAGCCCAGCGTCATGCGCTCGATCACATCGATCGGCGTGGCGGTGCGGAAGTAGTCCATGAAGCCGGATTGGCCGACGAAGGCGCGATACACCCCGCTGCTGGCTGCAGATACCGCGTCCATCACCGGCCGCCAGTCGTCCTCGCGCGGCTCAGGTGCGCGTGGCCGCAGGCTGGCACGCAATACCGCGCCGGTGGCCTGTTCCAGCGAACGCAGGGCCAGCGCACGGATGCCGTACTTGCGGTGGATCACCTCGCCCTGCTCGGTCACCCGCAGGCGACCATCGATGCTGCCACGCGGCGAGGCATCCACCGCGTGCGTGGTTTTGCCGCCACCGCGGCTGATCGAGCCACCACGCCCATGGAAGAAGGTCAGGCGGATGCCGGCCTCGGCCGCCACCTCCAGCAGTTCCACCTGCGCACGTTGCAGGCCCCAGCGCGAGGCGGCGATGCCACCGTCCTTGCTGCTGTCCGAATAGCCCAGCATCACCATCTGCACGTCGTCGCGTGCTTGCAGGTGTGCGCGATAGATCGGGTCGGCCAGCAGGTCGCGCAGGGTCGCGGTGCCGCGCTTGAGGTCATCCACGGTCTCGAACAGGGGGGCGATGTCCAGCGGCACCGAACCGCCCTCTTCCACCAGGCCGCCACGGCGTGCCAATGCGAGCACCGCCAGTACGTCACTGCGGTCATGCGCCATCGAGATGATGTAGCTGCCCAGCGCATCGCCGCCATGGCGCGCGCGTGCATCGGCCAGTGCGGCGAATACCGCATCCAGGCGCTGGTTGCCCTCGTCGTCACTCTTCGGCAGCGCGGCTTCACCACTGGCATGCGGCGCCAGCAGGCGCGCGCGGCCCACTGCGTCCAGGCCGTCCCAAGCAGTTTCCCCGCCCAGCACCGCCGCCAGCGCGCGCGCATGCACGCTCGACTCCTGGCGCACGTCCAGCCGTGCCAGATGGAAGCCGAAGGTCTTGACCCGCCACAGCAGGCGCTGCACGGCAAAGCCACCGGCATGCTCGCCGCGGTTGGCGCGCAGGCTGTCGAGGATCAGCTGCAGGTCGTCGATCAGTTCGTCGGGGCCGGCATAGGCGCCCTCGCCGTCGTCCAGCGTTGCCTGCAGGCGCGCGCGCATGCGGTCGTTGAGCAGGCGGTACGGCATGTCGGCATGGCGCGGCCGTGACTGTACCTGCGGCAGCAGCTGCTGGTAGTGCGCCACGCGTGCATGCAATGCATCGCTGACCCCCACCCGCTCGGTGGACTGGCTGAGCAGGCTGGCCAGCTGCAACAGTTCCTTCTGGTAGCGCCCCAGTACCGCCTGGCGCTGCGCATCCAGCGTGTTGCGGATGGTGCTGGCATCCACGTTCGGATTGCCATCCATGTCGCCGCCCACCCAGGTGCCGAAGCGCAGCAGGCGCGGCAGCGGCAGTTCTTCGCCGTAGGTATCGCGCAGTGCCTGCTGCAGCGATTCGTACAGCACCGGGATGACCCGGTACAGCACCTGCACCAGGTAGAAGCCGACGTGCTCGCGCTCGTCATCGACAGTGGGCCGCACCGGCGAGGAATCGGTGGTCTGCCACGACGCGGTCAGCGCCATGCGGAAGCGCGCGGCATCGGCCGCCGCTTCGCCCGGCGTGCGCTGGCCGTCGAGATTGTCGACCAGGCTGGCCACCATCAGCTGCTCTTTCTCCAGCAGCGCGCGGCGCACGGCTTCGGTCGGGTGTGCGGTGAACACCGGTTCGATATCGATGCGTGGCAGCCACTGCGCCAGCTCGTCCAGGCCCACCCCCTGTGCCTTCAGATGCTGCAGGGCATCCTGCAGGCCATCGGGCTGCGGCGCGGCAGTACCCGCGCGCTGGTAATCGCGGCGACGGCGGATGCGATGCACGCGCTCGGCGATGTTGACCACCTGGAAGTAGGTGCTGAAGGCCCGCACCATGGTCTCGGCCTGCTGCGGCGTGCGCCCGGCCAGGCCATCGGCCAGCTCCGACAGCGGCGCCTGGTTCTCGCGGCGGGCAATGGCGCGGGTGCGCACGTCTTCCACATCGTCGAGGAAAGCGGCGGACACCTGTTCCACCAGCAGGTCGCCGACCAGCGCACCCAGCCGGCGCACGTCATCGCGAAGCGGAAGATCGGGAGAAGCGAACTCGATGCTGCTGCGGTACTCGTTCATCGGCGACGCACAGGCCTCGGTCAACGGATCCAGACCCCAAGCCTAAACCAGAACGGGCATCGTGCTGCGATGCAAAAATGGTTTCATCTGCATGCATCGCCTGATGTGACCGGAGGGGAAACACCGGCTGGAACCACCGTGCGGGAAACACCGACTGGGTAGAGTCGACTGTTAGTCGACTGCTCTCCTGTCAGGTCTTCGAAAGCCCGCGCTGCGCGCGATAGTCGACTAACAGTCGACTCTACCCAGTCGGCTCTACCCCGTCGCGTCACAGCGGCCCCCGTTGCGGGGGCCGCCGTCATGCGCGTCAGCGCTTCTTCTTCGCCTTGCCCTGCTCGGCCGGGCCGATGGTCTGCTCCAGCCAGCGCTCGCTTTCAGCCAGCATGGTCATGATCGATTCGCGTGCGCGGTAGGCATGCGATTCGTTCGGCAGCATCACCAGCCGCGCGCTGCCACCCAGGCCCTTCACCGCGGCGAACATGCGCTCGCTCTGGATCGGGAACGTGCCGGAGTTGTTGTCGTCCACGCCGTGGATGAAGAGGATCGGATCCTTGATCCTGTCGGCGTAGTTGAACGGCGCCATCTTCTGGTACACGTCCTGCGCCTGCCAGTAGTTGCGCTCCTCGGCCTGGAAGCCGAACGGCGTCAGCGTGCGGTTGTAGGCACCGCTGCGCGCGATGCCGGCCTTGAACAGGCGGGTGTGCGCCAGCAGGTTGGCGGTCATGAACGCGCCATAGGAATGGCCACCGATGGCGATGTGATCGCGGTCGGTCACGCCACGCCGCACCACTTCATCCACCGCCGCCTGCGCATTGGCCACCAGCTGTTCGATGTAGGTGTCGTTGGGCTCCTTGTCGCCCTCGCCGATGATCGGCATCGACGGGCTGGCCAGCACCACGTAGCCCTTGGCCAGGAACGCCTGCGGGCCCCAGTAGCTGATCGCGTTGAAACGGTACGGCGAATCGGTCACCTGGCTGGCCGCGGCTGCGCTCTTGAACTCGCCCGGGTAGGCCCACATCAGCAGCGGGCGCGGGCCGTCGCGCTTCGGGTCGTAGCCCGGCGGCAGCAGCAGGGTCGCGGTCAGATCGACGCCGTCCTTGCGCTTGTAGCGGATCTGCTCCTTCTGCACGCCCTTCAGCTGCGGCAGCGGATGGGCAAAGTGGGTCAGCGCGCGCGGCGCGGCGCCGGCGTCGGCCAGCGACTGCACGTAGAAGTTGGCCGGCTCGTCCGGGTTTTCACGGCTCAGCAGCAGCGAACTGCCCTGTTCGTCCAGCAGCGCAACCGGCAACGAATAGCTCGGTGCCTGCGAGTGGAACAGGCGCGTCGCCTTGCCCGTGGCGATGTCGAAGCGATCAACAAACGGGCGGTCGCCTTCCGGCGAGGCACCGGCACCGGCCAGGTACAGGCTGCTGCCATCGGTGCTGGTCTGCAGCAGCGAGCGGCCGCGGTCGTCGCTGGACATCAGCGGCCGGCCCGGATCGGCGTAGCGGTCCTGCGCGTCGCGATCCCACAGCAGGCGCGGCTCGGCACCGGCGTTGTCCGGGGCGATCAGCCAGGTCTTGGTTTTGCGGGTCTTCCACCACGATTCGGTCAGCAGGGCCAGGTCGCCACGGCCCCAGCTGATGCCGGCCAGGCGGCTGCCGAGCTGGGCCAGGGTCACCGGCGGTTTGTCGAACGGTGCGGCCTGCATCAGCACCGCATCGCGCACCTTGGCCTCCCTGTTCGGGTCGCCGCCGTCCTGCGCCTCCGCCCACACCAGGGTGGCATCGGCATCACCGCGCCAGCGGATGTCACGCACGCCGGTCACCTCTGCATCGTTGCCGGTCGGCAGGCCTTCCACCAGCGGGCGCACCGCCACGGTGTGCACCAGCTTGCCGCTGGCACGGTCGATCACTTCGATGCGGCGCGGGAAGCTGTCCACCGGCACCACGTACGAGTACGGGCGCTGCACCGGCTGGCGCAGCACGTAGCGGCCATCCGGCGAAACCGAGAAGCCCATGAAGATGCCGGCCGCGCCGATCGGGCGGGTGTTGCCGTCGAGGCTGACTTCCACCGGCTGGGTGGTGGCGTAGTAGTCGAACTGGCGCGCGTCGGCTTCGTTCTTCAGCAGGTCCTGGTAGGTACGGATCGAGACGACGCCGCCGCCCTGGCTGGTCTGCTGCACGGCCGGGCCGGTCGGGATGCCGTCGGCGGCGGGGGCGGCGCCCAGGTTGGCCGGGCGGGTGAACACCACCAGCCCACGGCTGTCCGGCAGCCACTGGTAGCCACTGCCCATCACCGTGTTCAGGCCGGCGACCAGGCGGCGGGCGCTGCCGCCGGCCACATCCACCAGCCACAGTTCATTGGCGCCGCTGGCGGCGTCCACCTGGTTGAAAGCCAGCCACTTCTGGTCCGGCGACCACATCAGACTGGCGATCGACAGCGTGCCCGGCAGGCCGCTGATCGGCCGTTCCTTGCCGTCGGCCACGTTCATCAGCCACAGCTTCTGGCCAAAGCTGAAGCGGCTGTCGGAGAACGTGCGCGGGTTGATACGCTGGCCGGCCAGCTTCAGTTCCGGCTGCGCCACCACCTGGATCGAGGGCAGCGAAGGCATCTGCATCAGTGCGGCCACGTCGCGGCGCGGCGACAGGAACAGCGAGGGCGCGCGCGGCGCGTCGACCACCGCCTGCAGCGCGGCCGAGGGCAGTTCGTACGCCGTGACGCCCTGCGCCTGCGCCTGCGCCGCAGCCGGCTGCGGGGTGGCCGAGAAGGCCAGCGGGGCCACTGCCAGCAGTCCCATCGACAGGACCAGGCCGGTCCAGCGCCGTGCGCGGCGCGTGTGCATGCTCATCGTTCCACCTGTGTGATGCGTGAAAACACCGACCTTAACAGGCCGTGCATGCCTGCCCATCTGCCGATGGTTGGGTCATCCCTGTGTCATGACGGGGCCGCGATATAATGGGGGTTCTCCCCTGCCGAGGGGCGCTGCGACCGGATCCCACGAGGCCCGGCCAGGCTCGGTAAGGTGGCTATGCAACAACGGCGCCCGGCCAGATGCGAGCACCCGCTCGCCCACAACCGGAGCACACGAATGAACGCTGTTGCCAAGACCTTCTCCACCGAAGGTGATTACAAGATCCGCGACATCACGCTGGCCGACTGGGGCCGCAAGGAACTGGACATCGCCGAGCACGAGATGCCGGGCCTGATGTCGATCCGCCGCAAGTACCAAGCCGAGCTGCCGCTGAAGGGCGTGCGCGTGACCGGCTCGCTGCACATGACCATCCAGACCGCGGTGCTGATCGAGACCCTGAAGGACATCGGCGCCGACGTGCGCTGGGCCTCGTGCAACATCTTCTCGACCCAGGACCACGCCGCTGCCGCCATCGCCGCCACCGGCACCCCGGTGTTCGCCTGGAAGGGCGAAACCCTGGAAGAGTACTGGGACTGCACCCTGGACGCGCTGACCTTCACCCTGGCCGACGGCACCCTGACCGGCCCGGAGCTGGTGGTCGACGACGGCGGTGACGTGACCCTGCTGATCCACAAGGGCTACGAGCTGGAAAACGGCAGCGACTGGGTCAACACCGCGTCCTCCTCGCACGAAGAACAGGTCATCAAGAACCTGCTCAAGCGCGTGGCCAAGGAGCGCCCGGGTTACTGGGGTCGCGTGGTCAAGGACTGGAAGGGCGTCTCCGAAGAGACCACCACCGGCGTGCATCGCCTGTACCAGCTGGCCCAGGCCGGCACCCTGCTGATCCCGGCGATCAACGTCAACGACTCGGTCACCAAGAGCAAGTTCGACAACCTGTACGGCTGCCGCGAGTCGCTGGCCGATGGCCTGAAGCGCGCGATGGATGTGATGCTGGCCGGCAAGGTCGCCGTGGTCTGCGGCTACGGCGACGTCGGCAAGGGCTGCGCCGCGTCGCTGCGTGCCTATGGCGCGCGCGTGATCGTCACCGAGATCGACCCGATCTGCGCCCTGCAGGCGGCGATGGAAGGCTATGAAGTCAACACCATCGAATCGACCCTGGGCCGTGCCGACCTGTACGTCACCACCACCGGCAACAAGGACATCATCCGCATCGAGCACCTGAGCGCGATGAAGGACCAGGCCATCGTCTGCAACATCGGCCACTTCGACAACGAGATCCAGGTCGATGCGCTGGTGTCGTTCGCCGGCATCAAGCACGTCAACATCAAGCCGCAGGTGGACAAGTACATCTTCCCGAACGGCAACGCGATCTTCCTGCTGGCCGAAGGCCGCCTGGTGAACCTGGGTTGCGCCACCGGCCACCCGAGCTTCGTGATGTCCAACAGCTTCGCCAACCAGACCCTGGCACAGATCGACCTGTGGGCGAACAAGGACAGCTACGAGAAGAAGGTCTACCTGCTGCCGAAGAAGCTGGACGAGGAAGTGGCGCGCCTGCACCTGGAAAAGATCGGCGTGAAGCTGACCACCCTGAGCCAGGAACAGGCCGACTACATCGGCGTGCCGGTGGAAGGCCCGTTCAAGCCGGACCACTACCGCTACTGATGCCTGTGGTGTGCCGGCCCACGGCCGGCGCACCCGGTGCATGCAACACACGGAACGGGCGCCTTCGGGCGCCCGTTCTGCGTTTGCCCCTCAGAAGTCGAAGTTGACCGGAATCCTGGCCAGGCTGATGTCGGGCGGGTCGCCTCGCTTGCTGGTAAACGTCCAGGCCGATGCCGCGTCGACGGCTGCCGCATCCAGCGTGGGATGGCCACTGGACTCGGCGATGATCCTGCCGGTGACCCGGCCTTCGCGGTTGATCACCACCAGCACCACGGTCGTGCCTTTCAGACCCTGCTTGTACGCCTCCTGCGGATACCTTGGGGCAGGCGATGACAGCGGCCACCATCCCACCGGCGGCGCATCCGGCGGGTCGGTATCGACCAGGCAGCGCTCGGGTATGCGGATGCCCATGCGGGTGTCCTGCTTCGGATCCACTTCCAAGGCAATGCCGCGACAGTTGCCCGCCAGCGCGGCGAGGAACAGCGCCTGCCGCCACGTTGCGCGGATATCCGACCCGACCCCGGTGAAACGGCATTGGTCGCCCTTTCGATGCGATGCCATCGACACCATGCCCGCATCGATCAAGTCCCGCACGGCCTGCCCGCGTGTACAGCGGTCCTCACTGGCCAGGGCCGGACCAGCGACCACCATCATTCCGGCAAGCAGACCCGCCGCAATCATCCGCTGATAGGCCACTCCACTCCCCTGTGCTGCGTTCTGTTGACCCGAGTCTGCCACGCCATGCATGGATGCTCCACCCGCAATAGCCTCGGTCAAGGCAACGCCTCCGCCCCGCGCTACGATGCCTCCATGACCCCGGCCATCAACCTGCTCAAGCGCGAGAAGATCGCCCACACCGTGCGCAGCTATGTGCACGACGCCCACGCCGAATCGTATGGCGGCGAAGCCGTCGACAAGCTCGGCCTCGACCCGGCCCAGGTGTTCAAGACCCTGCTGGCCAGCACTGAAACCCACGAACTGCTGGTAGCAATCGTGCCCGTGGCCGGCCAGCTGGACCTGAAGGCGCTGGCCGAAGCGGCCGGCTGCAAGAAGTGCGAGATGGCCGCCGCCGATTCCGCACAGCGCGCGACCGGCTACCTGGTCGGTGGCATCAGCCCGCTCGGGCAGAAGAAGCGCCTGCGCACCTTCCTGGATGCCAGCGCCGAAGTGCTGCCCATGCTGCATGTCAGCGCCGGGCGGCGTGGCCTGGAAGTGGAACTGGCGCCCGGCGACCTGCTGCGCCTGACCGCCGGCCACTACGCGGCGATCGGCAAGGCACGCTGATGCGCTGGCCGTGGTCCGCCGCACCATCACCCCGGCTTGAAGATCCACAGGCCGATGTACTGCTGCAGGACCTGCTGTCACGCGACGGTGCACGCATCACCGACGCGGCACGCACGGTCGCACGGCTGTTCAGCGCGTCGTCGCTGGAGGCGCTGGCGGTGCACACGGACCTGATTGAAAAATGCTGCCAGGGCATCGCACTGGGCGGCATGCTGATCAGCAACCAGGCGCACCTGAAGGCGGCCCTGCAGCGGCTGCGCTACTGGCAGGCACGCCAGGGCTGCCTGTGCGCGCTCAATCCCGGCTATCCGTTCTTCGATCCCCGTCGCCTGCTTGAACAGGGGCAGATGCAGCTGCTCTCGGTGCAGGACGCCGAGGATGGATGGGGCGACTGCCACACCGTTGCCTGCATGCAGTGCGGCCAGCACTGGCAGGCGATCGACCGCGAATACCATTACCCCTGGTGGGAGTGGAAAGCCATCTGACAGGGACGCAGCCACGCATGGCGTGGCTCTACCGCGGTCCAGTAGATCCACGCCATGCGTGGATGGCGGTCACTCCACAAGCTCATACCGCATCGGCACGCGCACAATGGTCAGCGCCGGCACCGTGCTTTGGGCATCGCCGCGCACGAAATGCCAACCACGCAGCTCTTCCACCGCCGCCTCGTCCAGTACCGCATGGCCACTGGAGGTCTCCACGATCACCGCAGCCACTGCGCCGTTCGCATCGACCAGAGCCTTGAGCAGGCTGCGCCCGGAAAGCCCCTGATCCATCGCTTCGCGCGGATAACGCGGCAGCTTTCCGCGCGGCTGCAACCAGGGAACACCTTCGCCGGCGAACAGGTCCTGGCTGCGGCGCGCAGCACATCGCTTCGGTGTGCGCAGCAGCAGTGATGGACGCAGGTTGTCGGCCGTCACCTCCGCAGGCGCTGCGCAGGCATGCTGCGCCAGTACCTCCAGCATCTGCTGCTGCCGAAGCAGCCCCTTGCCGTCGCTCGCCGTCACCTCGACCACGCAGCGTCCGTCCCGGGGCTGCATCGACAATGCAGTCACGCTCGCATCGCGAAGTCCGGAAACCGTGGCCAATGGCGCACACGCAGTGTCAGCAGAGGGCTTCGCCGCCAACACCGTGGCGGCGGGCAAGATGCCTGCCAGCAACACCGGGATCATCCTTGTCCAGACAGCCATGCCCCGCCCTCCGTGGGTTTGCCTGGCCCGATCATACCTGGCGCATGGCAGCGGGTGATGGGGTCAGAGCCCCGCGGTGCGAGGATCTGACCCGCGACGGCTACGGCCGCCAGTTGGCGTTGTTCTCCCAGAACGCCACCGAGCGCTGGTAGGCCTCCCGGTCCAGCGGCACACCCGAGCCGCCCTCCTCCACGCCCAGCGCATTGCGCATCATGGTGATCGGCGCCATCGGCACCTCTTCCGGCTCGGCGGTGTAGATGCAGCCGACGATGCCCCAGTCGGCCTCGATCGGCGAACCTTCCCTGGCCAGCTGCTCGGCGCTGTACAGGATCACCACCAGATAGTTCGCGCGCGGCGACTCCACGCCTTCGAACCAACGCACCAGCACCGGCAGCTCATCACGGTTGCGCGCTTCGTAGCCGCTGCGCAGCTGGTGGCGGTTGGCCTCGGTCACCGGCACCGTCAGGCAACGCGTGCTGGTCCAGTTCTCGTAGACAAACAGCTTGCAGAACGGCGCATAACCGTCGAGCACCTTCAGCGGTGCGTGCGCATTGAGGTGCGCCTCGAACTGCTCGGCGGTGCAATCCTGGATGGTGTTGCCGCGCGGCACACGCGGGAACAGGCGGGGACGGGCAAATTCGGTGAGGACGATGGACATGGCGCGATGTGATCAGGAGTTCTGCCGCACAGGGTAACCGCCCTGCAGGCGGCAGGGGCGGATGCCGATGCTCACTGGCATCCGATGCAGGTTTGCCGCACCCTGCGCAGGACCCACCGCAAGGATCGCAGGCTCATGGAAGCAGCACGCGTATTGCCCCGTTCCGCCCCCCGTCGTCGCTGGCTGAAGGTGCTGGCCGCACTCCTGCTGGCGCCGCCGTTGCTGTTCGCCGCCGCCCTGTTCTGGCCGCTGCCGGCACCGCCGCTGCCCGAGCCTGGCAACAGCCGCCTGATCGTCAATGCCCGTGTGGTAGACGTCGTGCGCGGCCAGGTCAGCGAACCGACCACGGTGACGCTGCACAACGGCACGATCACCGCCATCGGCGAAAGCGTTGCCGATGCAGCGTTACCGGTCTTCGACGCCGGTGGCCGCTGGCTGCTGCCGGGCTTCTGGGACATGCACACCCATGCACTGCAGTTGTCGCCGCAACTGCAGTTCCCGCTGATGCTGGCCAACGGCATCACCGGTACCCGCGACATGATGGACTGCCCGCAGGCCACCGATCCGCTGATCGCCTGCGTGGCCGACAAGCGCCGCTGGACCGCACAGGCCATTGCCGGGCAGCAGGTCGCACCACGCTTCTTGCAGGTCGCCAGCTTCTACTTCGAAGATCCGTTACTCGCGCCGGAAGCCGCTGCTGAGCGTGCACGCACGTACAGCGCGCGTGGCGTCGACGCGTTGAAGGTCTACAACCGGCTGCGTGCCGATACCTACCAGCGGCTGGCCACCGAGGCGCAGCAGCTGCGTCGCCCGCTGGTCGGCCACCTGCCCAAGGCCGTGCCACTGGAAACCGCGTTGCAGGCGGGCCAGCGCAGCTTCGAGCACGCCCATCTGTTCGTACGCCACTGCTTCGACAACGCGGCGGCGTGGCGCGGTGGCACGCTCGACGGCGAAGACCCGACCGCGCTGGCCGAACGGATGGTCAGCGGCTACCAGCCGGCCCTCTGCAGCGAAGCGTTCGGATTGATGCAGGCCAGCGCTGCAGCATTCGTGCCGACCCACGTCACCCGCGAGGAAGACGCGCGCGCACGCGATCCGGCGTTCATCAACGATCCGCGCCTGGCCTATCTGGATCCACTCTCCCGCTGGGCGTGGCGCGACGATCTGCAGGCCACGGTGGAGCACTACCCAGGCCTGCGCGGCGAAGACGTGCTGAAAGCCTACTTCGCGCATGGACTGGCGCTGACCGGTGCCGCGCATCGTGCGGGCGTCACCGTGCTGGTCGGCACCGATACCGGGCTGGGCGGTTTCCGCTACCACGATGAACTGCAGTGGCTGCGACGGGCGGGACTGAGCCAGGCCGACGTACTGCGTGCCGCCACGCTGCAGGCCGCGCGTCATCTGGAGCTGCAGGCATCGCACGGCAGCATCGAGGTCGGCAAGGCCGCCGACCTGGTCCTGCTCGATGGCAACCCGCTGCACGACACCGCCAACACCCGCCGTGTGCACGCCGTGCTGCTGGCCGGCCACCTCTACGACCGCCCGCGACTGGATGCCCTGCTGGCCTACGCCCGTGCGCAGGCACGATCGCCCGCGGTGATGGCGCGCCTGCTGTGGGGCTTCGCCACCAGCCCGGTCAGTGCCGAACTGTAGCGGCGGCTACAACGCCATCCGCTCGCGCAGCTCGCGTGCCTGCCGCCGAGATACTTCCACTTCGCTGCCGTCGTCCAGCGCCAGGTCGTAGCCATCGCCGATGCTCGGCGTCACCGCGCGGATACGGCGCAGATTGACCAGCGTGTTGCGGTTGGCGCGGAAGAACAGCTCCTGCGGCAGGCGTGCTTCCAATGCGCTCAGGCTGCGGGTCAGCAGCGCGTTCTGGTCGCGGAACCACAGCCGCGTGTAGTTGCCGTCCACCACCAACCGCCGGATCTCGGAGACCGCCACGAACCAGCAGCGCTCGCCCTCGCGCACGAACACCTGGTCCTGCGCGCCCAGCGTGCCACGCAGCGCGGGCGCTTCAGTCGTCTCCACCTCGCGCTGGCGCGCCCGCTGCAGCGCTTCCAGCAGCCGCGGCGCCTCCACCGGCTTGACCAGATAGTCCAGCGCGTTGGCCTGGAAGGCGCGTACCGCATAGCCGTCGAAGGCCGTGACGAACACCACCGCCGGCACGGATTCCAGTCCCTCCAGCACGTCGAAGCCACTGCCGGAGGGCATCTGCACATCCAACAGCACCAGGTCTGGTGCCAGCGTTGCAATCGCCTCGCGCGCAGCCGGCACGTCGTCGGCCTCGCCCACGCACTGCACCCACGGCAACGCCGACAACAGCGTGCGCAGCTCCTGCCGCGCCAGCCGTGCGTCATCGACAATCAACACACGCAGCATGCCGCTCATTGCGCAATCTCCAGCACGGCCTGCATGCGCTCACCGACCGGCTGCAGGATGAAACGACCACGCGCGCCCAGCTGTGCACGCAGATAGGCCAGGCCAACACCGTGGCCCGGGCTGGGCTCGATCGCGCTGCCCAGCGGATTGTCCACCTGCAGGCGCAGCACGTTGTTGTCGAGCGTGGCACTTATCTGCACCACGCCACCGCCCGGGCGGCTGGCGATGCCGTGCTTGATCGCGTTTTCCACCAGCAGCTGCAGCGCCATCGCCGGCAACTGTGCCTGCGTGGCATCGGCATCAATCTGCTGCCGCACCTGCAGGCGCTGTTCGAAGTGGATCGCCTCGATCGCCAGATAGTCATCCACCACCGCCAGTTCCTCGGCCAGCGTGACCTGCTCGTTCCGGTTGTGCGCCAGCGCCTGGCGCAGGGTGCGCGACAGGCGGGTGACCATGTCGCGTGCGCGCTCGGGATCTTCCAGGATCAACGCACGCAGGTTGTTCAGCGCATTGAACATGAAATGCGGATTGAGCCGTGCGCGCAGTGCATCGCGCTCCAGCGCGCTGCGTTCGGCTTCCGCGCGCAGCCGCGCCAGCTCCGCACCCCGTATCCGGCGCAGGCTGTGCAGGCCTGCCCAGAGCGCGGTCCACAGCGCCAGCATCACCGCCGTGGTGTACCAGTAGAGCAGCAGCGCCTTGGGGCTGAAGTCGGCCACCTGGCGACCGGCATCCACCCATCCCAGTGCCAGCGCCGTGTGCAAGGCGATGATCACCAGCGCCTGCGCCAGCGCCGCGCCGAGCGCCACCGACACGGCCAGCCGCAACAACAGCCCGGCGGTACCGCGCGACCACCAGCCGGCGCGCAGGGCCAGCGCACGAATGCCACCGCTGCAGCCGAACAGGCTGACCGCCAGGCCGACCGTGATCAGCACGCCAGCGCTTCCGGCGTCAGCCAGATAGGCATGCCGCAGCGCGAGGCCGGCGGCCGCGTAGAGTGCCCACACCAACGCATTGAGCAGCCAGAAGCGTACCGACGAAGAGGAGTCCGGCATGTCCATTCCGAGGCGTGTTGAAACTCAGGGGTGACGGTCGAGGAAGGCCTGCACCTGCCCGCGCAGCCAGCTCGGATCATCCCACATCAGGAAGTGGAAACCCTGCGCGCTCATCGCGATCTGCACATCGTGCAGCGTCGCGTACTGGGCCTGGAACACCGCCCGGGTGCTCGCTTCGGTGCCTCCCATCGGCTGGTAGCCGGCCCAGCTGCCCAGCACCAGTGTCGGCGCGCTGATCGAGGCGATGCTGTCACGCAGGTCGGTGGTCATCACCGCGTGCATCGCATCGGCCGTGGTCTGGCGGTCACTGCTTTCGCCCCAGCGGCCCAGTTCCGCCTGCCGCTGAGGGTCACGGGTCATGCCCGGCAGGCCGGCCTTCAGCTGCGCCTGCCATTGATCAGCGTCGGCGGCGAGCATGCCCTTGCGCAGCTGCTCGGCCATCGGCCGCACGCTGTCCGCGGTGGCATTCGGGTCGCGTACCGCCGGCAGGAACGGCAGCGCGTCCACCACCACCAGCGCGCTGACCGCCTTCGGCTCGGCCTGCGCCATCTGCAGGCCCAGCAGGCCGCCGAGACTGTGGCCAACCACCACTACCGGCCCCAGATGCTGGTCATGCAGGTAGGCCAGCAGCTGCGCGCGCATCGCCGGCAGGAACCCGGCCGGGCGCGGATCGGCCGGTGCGGCGCCGGCAAATCCCGGCAGCTGCACCAGATGGCATTGCACGTCCTTCAGGGCCAGGCAGGTCTCGCGCCAGACCTCGGCGCTGCTGTTCAGGCCGGGGATCATCAACAGCGGGCGGCCCTTGCCGACCACCTCGACCTGCACCTTGCCGGTGGCCGGGCCGCGGGTTGGGGCCGCATGCGCCGATCCGGAACCCAGCACGGCCATCGCCATGCCGATCATCGCCAGCCGTGCCAGCGCCTTCATCGCGTACCAGAGTGCCAGGAAGATCTTCATCGTCTGCTCCTTCATCGGGTGGGTGTTGCCGGGTTGGGCTCAGCGTGCCGCCAGCCACAGCGCCCCTGTTGCGAATCCGGAGCAACGGCCGGACACCCGGGCGAACGGTCGCCGGCGGGGGACGGTGCCCATCACATCGCACGTACACATCCATCTTGATGAAGCGATATACTTACCCGCACCTGCCGCCGCCGCCCGCGCCATGACCGCCATCAGCTTCGAGTTCTATCCACCCAAGACCGACGAACAGCGCAGCCAGCTCGACCGCGCCGCGGACAAGCTGAAGGACTACGGGCCCGAATACGTGTCATGCACCTTCGGCGCCGGTGGATCGACCCTGAGCTACACCTCCGAAACCGTGCGCCACCTCAACCAGCACCATGGCTTCGAAGCAGCCCCCCACCTGTCCTGCGTTGGCGGCACCCGCCAGGAAATCCGTGAACTGCTCAAGCTGTACCGCGCCATCGGCTGCGACCGCCTGGTCGCGTTGCGCGGCGACCTGCCCTCCGGCATGGGTTTCCCCGGCGACATGCGCTATGCCGCCGAACTGATCGCCTTCATCCGCGCCGAGCACGGCGACGCCTTCCGCATCGAGGTCGGCGCCTACCCGGAAACGCATCCGCAGGCCTCCGATGCATTGGCCGACCTGAAGCACTTCAAGGCCAAGATCGATGCCGGTGCCGATGCGGCGATCACCCAGTATTTCTACAATCCGGATGCGTACTTCCATTTCGTCGACGCGGTGCAGCGGCTCGGCGTGCAGGTACCGATCACCCCCGGCATCATGCCGATCGCCAACTTCAGCCAGCTGCGCCGCTTTTCCGAGCAGTGCGGCGCGGAGATCCCACGCTGGATCAGCCGCAGAATGCAGGCCTATGGCGATGACGTGGATTCGGTGCGTGCATTCGGCACCGAAGTGGTGGCCAAGCTGTGCCAGCGCCTGATCGAGGGCGGCGCACCCGGCCTGCACTTCTACACCTTGAACCTGGCCAAGCCGACCACGTCGGTGCTGAAACTGCTGCAGCTGTGAAAGCACGCCGCGCGTAGCGGAACGGCGTTACCCTGCGCGGATGATCCGGCTCTCCTTCCTGCTGTTGCTGCTGCCGCTGTGGTCTGCCACCAGCGTCGCCCACGCGCAATCCACGCGCCTGAACCGCTGCACCGATGCACAGGGCCAGAGCGTGTATACCGACCGCCCCTGCGACAGCCTGGGTGCACAGTCACGGCTGCCGCCGCCTGCGCCCACCGGCAGCACCCTGCAGCGCGACACCCTGGGTGCACGCTGCCCACGGCGGCTGAGCGAGCTGGTGGAAGCACTGCGTACCGGCATCCTCAGCAACGACGTGAACCGGCTGTCCTCGCTGTACCTGTGGGGCGCGGTCTCCGACGCCGGCGCGCAGCGCATCCTCGGCCAGCTGGAATCATTGGCGCGGCGGCCGCTGGTGGACGTGGTGCCGGTGTATCCACGGCGGGAACAGGACGCTTCGCAAGCGCTGGAGCAGGGTGATCCGGTGCCAGGCTCCGAGCCCGAACCGGCTGCCGCGCGGCATCCGGTCGGCCTGCGCTTGGAGCAGACGTTGCCGGGCAGCGTTGCACGTGCCTCCACCGTGCTGGGATTGCGGCGGCAGTACGGGTGTTTCTGGATCACGTTGTGATCGGTCGGGGCCGGATCCCTTTCCAGCGGAAAGGGATCCGACCCTGGCATCACGCCGGCCACAGCCCGCGGATGGCGGCGATGCCCTGCCCGCCATGTCGGCGCGCTTCGGTGATGTGGCCGCTGCCCATGCCCCCCAGCGCATAGATCGGCAGTGACACCTGCGCACGCAGCTCGGCGAAAGCATCCCAACCCAGCGGTGCGGCGTCGGGGTGGCTGGCAGTGGCCTGCACCGGGCCCAGCACCGCGAAGTCGCAGCCCAGCTGTTGTGCCGCCTGCAACTGCTGCAGGTCGTGGCAGGACGCCGCCACCAGCTGCCCCTCGGGCAACGGGCGCTGCGACAGCTGCTGCAGCTGTTCGCTGCCCAGATGCACGCCCACGCTCAACGCGCGTGCCAGCTCGATATCGCGGTTGAGCAGCCACTGCACACCGCTGCGACGATGTGCACGCACCACTTGCTCGACCATTGCCTGCCGCTGCGGGTGCGCCGGTGGCAGGCGCAGCTGGATGCGCTGCTGGCCCGCCGCCACCGCGCGCTGCAGCTGGTCATGCCACTGCTGCACGCTGTCGGCATCGTCGGCCGGCGCCGGGGTGATCAGGTAGCTGTCGGGCTGGCGCAGGGCCGCCACCACCGGCAGGTCGGCCGGCGGCATCGAATAGCGGCCCAGCTTGTCCGGCGCCACCCAGGTGATCGCCTGGCCTTCGCGCCCGCGTGGCGTGCCCTTCCAGCTGCGCACATGGCGCACTTCCAGGGTCAGGTGCTTGTCCGGATAGCGCTGCGGAACATCCATCAGCCACTCACCGACATCGGCCTCGATGCCCAGTTCCTCGCGCAGCTCGCGTACCAGCGCCTGTTCGGAGGTCTCGCCGGATTCGCGCTTGCCGCCGGGGAATTCCCACAGGCCGGCCATGTCGCGGTTCTCGGTACGACGGTTGAGCAGCACGCGGCCACGGGCGTCGGTGATGACGGCGGCCACGACGTGGATCGATCGGGTGGGAGGAGCCATGCGCAGAGCATGCCCAGAACAGGGGGACCGGCGCAATCGCGAATCCACCCTGGATCACCCGCCGGAAATGAAAAGCCCCGCTTTCGCGGGGCTCTCCGGAGGTGGTCAGCTCAGCTGGCCGTGGCAGTGCTTGTACTTCTTGCCACTGCCGCAGGGGCACGGGTCGTTGCGGCCGATCTTCGGTTCATCGCGCTGCAGCTGCGCGACGCCCTGGCGTTCGGCCTCCACCTGCGCCGCTTCCTCGTCGGCGCTGTAGCCGCCCGCGTCCTGGTGCTGGAACTGCGACTGGCTCAGGCGTGCCTGGGCCTGCTGGCGTTCTGCCGCTTCCAGCGCCTGCACCTCTTCGTCGCTGCGGATGCGCACGCGCGACAGCAGGGTCACCACTTCGCGCTTCACGTTCTCCAGCATGTCGGAGAACAGTTCGAAGGCTTCCTTCTTGTACTCCTGCTTCGGCTGCTTCTGCGCGTAACCACGCAGGTAGATGCCCTGGCGCAGGTAATCCATGCGTGCCAGGTGCTCCTTCCAGCTCTGGTCCAGCACGGTCAGCATCACGTGCTTCTCCAGCGCGCGCATGGTCTCTTCGCCCACGCCGGCTTCCTTCTCGGCGAAGTGCTGGTTGACGCGCTCCTGCACCTTGGCGGCAATGGCCTCGGCGTCCAGTTCCTCGTGGTCCTTGACCAGGTCGGTCAGCGACATCTGCAGGCCGAAGTCCGACTCCAGGGTCGCCTCCAGGCCACGCAGGTCCCACTGCTCGTCGATCGAATTCGGCGGCACGAAGCGGGCAACGATGTCGAAGATCACGTCATCGCGGATGCCGTCGACGTTGGCCTTCACCGACTCGGCGTCCAGCAGCTCGTCGCGCTGCGCGTAGATCACCTTGCGCTGGTCGTTGTTGACGTCGTCGAAGTCCAGCAGGTTCTTGCGGATGTCGAAGTTGTGGGCCTCGACCTTGCGCTGCGCCTTCTCGATCTGGCGGCTGACCAGGCGGTCCTCGATGACGTCGTCTTCCTTCATGCCCATCATGCGCATGGCCTTCTGCACCCAGTCGGAGGCGAAGATGCGCATCAGGTTGTCTTCCAGCGACAGGTAGAAGCGGGACGAACCCGGGTCACCCTGTCGGCCCGAACGGCCACGCAGCTGGTTGTCGATACGGCGCGACTCATGGCGCTCGGTGCCGACGATGTGCAGGCCGCCGGCCGCCTTGACCGCCTCGTGGCGCTTCTGCCATTCGGCCTTGACCGCGGCCTTCTGCGCGTCGGTCGCGTCCTCGCCCAGCTCGTGGATTTCCGCTTCCAGCGAACCGCCCAGCACGATGTCGGTACCACGGCCGGCCATGTTGGTGGCGATGGTCACCGCCGCCGGACGACCGGCGTTGGCGACGATGGTCGCTTCGCGGTCATGCTGCTTGGCATTGAGCACTTCGTGCTGCACGCCGGCCTTGCGCAGGTGCTCGGACAGCATTTCCGAGGTTTCGATCGAGGTGGTACCCACCAGCACCGGCTGGCCGCGCTTGGCGCACTCTTCGATGTCGGCCAGCACCGCGTTGAACTTGCCCTTGCGGTTGAGGAACACCTGGTCCGGGCTGTCCTTGCGGATGGTCGGGCGGTTGGTCGGGATCACCACCACTTCCAGGCCATAGATGCTCTGGAACTCGAACGCTTCGGTATCGGCCGTACCGGTCATGCCGGACAGCTTCTTGTACATGCGGAACAGGTTCTGGAAGGTGATGCTGGCCAGCGTCTGGTTCTCGCGCTGGACCGGCACGCCTTCCTTCGCTTCCACCGCCTGGTGCAGACCATCGGACCAGCGACGGCCGGACAGGGTACGCCCGGTGAATTCGTCGACGATGACCACTTCGCCATCGCGCACGATGTAGTCCACGTCACGCTGGTAGATCGCGTGCGCGCGCAGCGCGGCGTTGAGGTGGTGGACCACGGTCAGGTTCTGCGGGGCGTACAGGCCCTCGGTCTCGGCATTGAGGATGCCGGCGTCGACCAGCAGCTGCTCGGCGTGCTCCATGCCCGCTTCGGACAGGTGCACCTGCTTGCCCTTCTCGTCGACCCAGAAGTCGCCTTCGCCGTCTTCCACTTCCTGCTTGACCAGGTTGGGCACGACGCGGTTGACGCGGATGTACAGCTCCGGCGAATCGTCGGCCGGGCCGGAGATGATCAGCGGGGTACGTGCTTCGTCGATCAGGATCGAGTCGACTTCGTCGACGATGGCGTAGTGCAGGCCGCGCTGGTAGCGGTCGGCCTTGGACAGCGCCATGTTGTCGCGCAGGTAGTCGAAACCGAATTCGTTGTTGGTGCCGTAGGTGATGTCCGAGGCATAGGCGTCACGCTTGTCGCTGTGCGGCATGCCCGGATACACCACGCCCACGCTCAGGCCCAGCCAGTTGTACAGCTTGCCCATCTGCGCGGCATCGCGGCGGGCCAGGTAGTCGTTCACGGTGACCACGTGCACGCCCTTGCCTTCCAGCGCGTTGAGGTACACCGGCAGGGTCGCCACCAGGGTCTTGCCTTCACCGGTGCGCATTTCTGCGATCTTGCCCAGGTGAAGCACCATGCCGCCGATCAGCTGCACGTCGTAGTGGCGCATGCCCAGCACGCGGCGGCCCGCTTCGCGGCAGACCGCGAACGCTTCCGGCAGCACCTTGTCCAGGGCTTCGCCGCCAGCGATGCGCTGCTTGAACTCCGGCGTCTTGGCCTGAAGCTGCTCGTCGGAAAGCTTCTCGATCTCCGGCTCCAGCGCATTGATCTTGGCGACGATGCGGTTGAGCTGGCGCAGCTGTCGTTCGTTACGACTGCCAAATACGCGGGTAAGCAGGCTGTTGATCATTGAAGGAACCGGGTTGGATGGACACGACGCCCGGCCTCCCCCTTGGGATCCGTCCGCCGCAAACGAAACAGGGCGCCTGGCGCCCTGTCGATGGCAACACCCATTGTAGCTTGGGACGGCCGGCTGAGGTTTCAAGCGCCGATCCGGTCGTGATCGCCCCGGATTCGGCAAAGAATCACGGATGCTGGGTCGAATCCCTTTCGCCGTCGCGGAAGGGATCCAGCCCCATACCGGGGATCAGCCGCGGCTGATGCGGCCGACCGGCGTGTTGCCGCCGTCGCCGAGGAACTTGCGCGGGTTGACCACGTTGCCGTTCTCCCACACTTCGAAGTGCACGTGGGCACCGGTCGAACGGCCGGTGGAACCGGCCTTGGCCACTTCCTGGCCGGCACGGACCAGGTCACCGGCCTTCACCACCAGGCGCGAATTGTGCGCGTAGCGGGTGACATAGCCGTTGCCGTGATCGACGTCGACCACGTTGCCGTAGCCGCCCTTCACGCCGGCAAAGCTGACCACGCCTTCGGCCACGGCCATCACCGGGTCGCCGACCCTGGCGTGGAAGTCCATGCCCTTGTGGGTAGCGGCACCGCGGCCGAACGGGTCGGCGCGGGTGCCGAAGCCGGAGGTCACGTAGCTGTTGCGGATCGGCATGCGCGAGGGCACGGCGTTCTGCTGCAGCTGGTGATCGAACATCAGCGATTCCATCACCGACAACTGGCGGCCTGAAGCAGCGAAGCGCTGCTCCAGCACCTGTAAGTCGGCGTTGACGTCCTTGACCGGGATGTCGCTGGTCGGGCCGCCGGCATCGCCGTCACCGAGACCCGGGGTCTCGTTGAAGTCGAACTCGCCATCTTCCAGCTTGCCCATCTGGGTCAGCCGTTCGCCAAGGGCGTTGAGGCGGGTGGCCTGGGCCTGCAGCTCGCCCAGGCGGGCCGCCAGCGCGTTGACCTGGGTCTGCGCATCGCGCTTGACCTTGGCCAGCTCCGCATCCTGGCGCTCGACCTTGGCCTGCAGCCGGGAATCATTCAGCGCGCTGGCGCCAATGCCGCCGGCAAGGCCGATAATGCAGCCTACCCCGAGCACGCTGCCCAGCAGGGCGCGGGGGCGGTCCTCGAAATAGAACCGCAAACGCGTGATCGGCGACGCTTTGGCCTGTCCTTCACGCGTTTTGATTACGATCTTTTTGAATGCCATCAGTGAGTTTTCATGTCTGAGCCGAAATCCAGCGTTCGCCCCGCGTCAGTGCCGAAACCGGCGCTGGATGCGGTGATGGCGGACAAAAGCGGGAACCCGCTGCGGCGTGCCTTGTGGCTCGACGCGCTGGACCGTCAGTTGCGCCCCCAGTTGCCGCCACCTCTGCGCAGCCGTTGCCGGCTGGCCAATGTGGACGGGGAACACCTCGTTTTTCTCGTCGAGTCCCCGGTCTGGCATGCCAAGGTGCGGCTTGCCGAAGCCCAGTTGCTCGACGCGGCCCGTTCCATCGGGCTGAAGGCCACCAGGGTGACCATCAAGACTGCGTCTCCCACTCCCACGCGCTCCCCAGCGCTCGACAACCGGAATGGACCCCACGCAGTTTCAGCCGCCACGCACAAAGGGCTACGCGACGCCTTGGCGTGCCTGCAGGACGTTCCTTCGAAGCCGAAGAAGCGGTCCTGACGACAACGGAGCATCCGGCTCCGCTCCCCGTCGCACGTGTCACCACGGCGTGAAACATTTCGGGGGCCGGGTCGCATCCTAGCTGCCATCCGGAGGCCTGTCGTTAGATTGGAGTTAAAACTTCGTTAAATTCAGGCTTTCGATCCAACAGGTTCACAAATCCGTGACCTCGAACCGCGCTTGACGCACCTCAAGCACGCTGAATGCGCCGCAGCCGCCACGAACGACAACGCCGCCCTCTCAGGCGGCGTTTTTGTCTTCCAATTCAACAACCTGCGGCAATCAGGCGTAGGCCGGAGTGGCGTATTCCACCGGATCCGGGGTCGCCGGCGAGTCGAAGCTGACCCATTCCCAGGCCGTGGCATCGGCCATCAGCGCGCGCACCAGCTTGTTGTTGAGCGCGTGGCCGGACTTGAAGCCCTCGTAGGCCCCCAGCACCTGGCCGCCGGCCAGATAGAGGTCGCCGATCGCATCGAGGATCTTGTGGCGCACGAACTCGTCGGCGTAGCGCAGGCCGTCTTCGTTGAGCACGCGGAACTCGTCCAGCACGATGGCGTTGTCCATCGAACCGCCCAGGCCCAGGTTGCGCTCGCGCATGTACTCCAGGTCGCGCATGAAGCCGAAAGTGCGCGCGCGGGAGATTTCCTTGGTGTAGGCCAGCGTCGAGAACTCGATTTCCTGGCGCGACTGCTTGGCCGGGATCATCGGGTGGTCGAACTGGATGGTGAAGCCCAGCTTGTACCCCTCGTACGGGGTGAAGCGGGCCACCTTGTCGCCCTCGGTCACTTCCACGGTCTTCAGTACGCGGATGAAGCGCTTGGGCGCATCCTGTTCCACGATGCCCGCCGACTGCAGCAGGAACACGAACGGGCCGGCCGAACCGTCCATGATCGGCAGCTCGGCCGAGGACAGTTCGACGATGATGTTGTCCACACCCAGCCCGGCCAATGCCGACATCAGGTGTTCGACGGTCTGGATCTTGGCGTCGTTGCAGGTCAGGCCGGTGCACAGGGTCACTTCGGTGACCAGTTCGGCCTTGGCCGGCACTTCCACCACCGGGTCCAGGTCCACGCGGCGGAACACGATGCCATGGTTGACCGGTGCCGGGCGCAGGGTCATGTAGACCTTGTCACCGCTGTGCAGGCCAACGCCGGTGGCGCGGATCGTGTTCTTGAGGGTGCGTTGCTGGATCATGGGGGATGGACCGGAAGTGACACATTAGATTAACACGCACGCTCCCCTACCCTGGCTGAAAGGCCGGCAGGAGACACCGGCACGCCAGTAGGACGGGCGTGAAGCAGGGCGGCCGGGCCCATCCTGGCCCGGCGCCCGCGTTTTCAGGACATGGTGGCGCAACCCGGGGAGGACAAGCCCCGGGCTACCCCGCTCAGTCCGCCTGGCGGCGCAGGAAGGCCGGGATGTCCAGGTAGTCGTTCGGCAGTTCCGCCGCTGCCGGGGCCGAAGCGGCCGGCGCCGACGGGGTGGAGGCCGCTGCGGTATCGCTGCTGGCACGACGCAGGCCCAGGCCCATGCCGCCGACGGCCTTGGACACGGCGTCGCCGCCGTTGTCGAAGTCGCCGAACTCCGGCTGGCCGGTGGTCGCATTGCGCACCAGCTTGATCGGTGCACGCTCGCCCGGGCGCTGGGTCTTGCTGGCCGAGACGCGGTTCAGGCCGGTGGCCACCACGGTCACGCGCACTTCGTCCTGCATGTCCGGATCGAGCACGGTGCCGACCACCACGGTGGCGTCTTCGGAAGCGAAGCCATCGATGGTGCGGCCGATCTCGTCGAACTCGGCCATGGTGAAGTCGGCGCCGGCGGTGATGTTGACCAGGATGCCGTTGGCACCGGCCAGGTTCACGTCGTCCAGCAGCGGGTTCTGGATCGCCGATTCGGCGGCGGCCTGCGCGCGGTCATCGCCGCGGGCGGTGCCGGTACCCATCATCGCCAGGCCCATTTCGGACATGACGGTGCGCACGTCGGCGAAGTCGACGTTGATCAGGCCCGGACGCACGATCAGGTCGGCGATGCCCTGCACGGCGCCCTGCAGCACGTCGTTGGCGGCACGGAAGGCCTGGATCATGGTCGCATTGCGGCCCAGCACGGTGATCAGCTTTTCGTTGGGGATGGTGATCAGCGAGTCGCAGTGCTGGCTCAGCTCTTCGATGCCCTTCAGTGCCACCTGCATGCGGCGACGGCCTTCGAACGGGAACGGCTTGGTGACCACGGCCACGGTCAGGATGCCCATTTCCTTGGCCAGCTGGGCCACCACCGGCGCAGCGCCGGTACCGGTGCCGCCGCCCATGCCGGCGGTGATGAACACCATGTCCGCACCCTGCAGCGCGTCCATGATGCGCTCACGATCTTCCAGCGCGGCCTGGCGGCCGACTTCCGGGTTCGCGCCTGCGCCCAGGCCCTTGGTCACGTTGGTACCCAGCTGCAGCTGCAGCTTGGCACCGCAATTCTTGATGGCCTGCGAGTCGGTGTTGGCGGTGATGAATTCCACGCCATCCACTGCCGAGTTGACCATGTGCGCCACGGCATTGCCGCCGCCGCCGCCTACGCCAACCACCTTGATCACCGCATTGGGTGCCATCTTTTCGATCAGTTCAAAATGCGCCATGTCCGTGTCCTCGTTGTATCCGCTTCGGCTGGCATGGGCATTCGGGCGTCCTGCCCTCCTGCTGCATGCCGGCGTTGCGGCTGTGTGGGTTGTGTGTTGCCGGTGTTGCGTTGTGATGCGGGTACTGCGGGTGTTGCGCCCGGGCGAGGCCCGGTCTTGCGGATTCCGCGTCAGAACTCGCCGCGGAACCAGGTCTTGAGTTTCTTGAACATGCTTCCGGCGCGGCCGGTCGGCAGCGACGGACGCCGCGGATGCTCGATCTGGCTGCCCATCAGCAGCAGGCCCACGCCGGTGGCATGCACCGGGTTGCCGACCACTTCGCCAAGCCCGGTGACGTGCTGCGGAATGCCCACGCGTACCGGCATCTGCAGCATTTCCTCGGCCAGCTCGACCACGCCTTCCATCTTCGACGCGCCACCGGTCAGCACCATGCCGGCGCGCACCAGTTCCTCGAAACCGGAGCGGCGCAGTTCGGCCTGCACCATCTCGAAGATTTCCTCGTAGCGGCCCTGCACCGCCTGCGCCAGCGAATGGCGCGGCATGCGGCGCGGCGGGCGGTCGCCCACCGACGGCACCTGGATGCTTTCCTCGGCGGTGGCCAGCTGGGCCAGCGCGCAGGCGTAGCGCACCTTGATCTGCTCGGCTTCCGGGGTCGGCGTGCGCAGCATGTGCGCGATGTCGTTGGTCACGTGGTCGCCGGCGATCGGCAGCGAGGCGGTGTGGCAGATCGCGCCCTGCACGAACACCGCGATGTCGGTGGTGCCGGCGCCCATGTCGACCAGCACCACGCCCAGCTCGCGCTCATCGGCGGTCAGCACCGCCACGCTGGAGGCCAGCGAGGACAGCACCAGGTCGTCCACCTGCAGGCCGCAGCGCTGCACGCACTTGCTGATGTTGGCCGCGGCCGACTGCGCGCACACCACCAGGTGGGCGTGCACTTCCAGGCGTACGCCGGTCATGCCGACCGGGTTGCGGATGCCTTCCTGCGAATCGTCCAGCACGTACTCGCGCGGAATCGCATGCAGGATCTTCTGGTCGGCCGGGATCGCCACCGCCTTGGCCGCGTCCAGCACGCGATCCAGGTCGCCCCAGGTCACTTCGCCGTCGCGGATCGGCACGATGCCCGGCGAGTTCTTGCACTGCACGTGGTTGCCGGAGATCGAGGCGTACACCGAGCGGATCTCGCAGCCGGCCATCAGCTCGGCCTCTTCCACCGCGCGCTGGATCGACTGCACGGTCGATTCGATATCCACCACCACGCCGCGCTTGAGCCCGCGCGACTCGTGCGAGCCGATGCCGATCACTTCGATCGGGTTGCCCGGCGAATACTCGCCCACCAGCGCCACCACCTTGGAGGTGCCGATGTCCAGGCCAACGATCAGCGATTTGTCACCCTTGCGATTCATGTCCTTTCCTGCGTCCTGCTGGCCGGGGTCGCCGGCGTTTTCGCCGGCGTGGCCGGGGTACCCCAGCTCAGCGTGAAACCATTGGTGTAGCGGAGGTCGGCGCGCTCGATCGGCGCGTCCTGACGGTTCAACTGCGGCAGCACCTTGACGAAGCGCTGCATGCGCGAGCGCGCGTCGTCACGGCCCACCACCACTTCGGTGCCGTTGCTCAGCACCAGCGACCAGCTGCCACGCGCATCCATCGTCACCCGGCGCACATCGACGCCGGCCGGTGCGAACAATGCACGCGAGTCGCTGTACAGCTTCATCACTTCTTCGGTCTGGCTGTCCGGGCCGTCCAGTTCGGGCAGCGCCAGGTCGGCCAGCTTCTTCGGCGTGGGGAACAACTTGCCCTGCTCGGAGACCAGGCGGTCGTTGCCCCAGCGCGCGAACGGCTTGTGCTCGACCAGGGTCACTTCCAGTACGTCAGGCCACTGCTTGCGCACCTGCGCGCTTTCCACCCACGGCAGTTTTTCCAGGGCGTCCTGCGCGTCCTGCAGCTTGACCGCGAAGAAACCGGCGTGCGCATACGGCAGCAGCACCTGCTGCAGCTGTTCGGCCGGCACCCGCTTGAATTCACCGTGCACGCGCAGCTTCGCCAGCGGCCAGCGCTCGGCGCCGACCCAGCCATTGACCACGGCCACCACCGGCAGTGCAACCACCGACAGCGCCAACAGCCAGACGAAGATGCGCAGCACCGCGTTCATGCGTGCGGGGCCTCCAGGGTCTGTTCCAGCACGCGCCACACCAGTTCCTCGAAACCGATGCCGGCCTGTGCGGCCGCCTTGGGCACCAGCGAGTGGCTGGTCATGCCCGGTGCGGTGTTCACTTCCAGCAGGAAGAAGCGGCCGCTGGCACGGTCGCGCATCACGTCCACGCGGCCCCAGCCGCGGCAGCCGGCGGCGCGGAATGCAGCCAGCGCGATGCGGCGGATCTCGTCTTCGTCAGCACCGTCCAGGCCCGGGCACAGGTACTGGGTGTCCTCGGCGATGTACTTGGCGTTGTAGTCGTACCACTGGCCCTTGGGCACGATGCGGATCGACGGCAGCGCCACGTCGCCGAGGATGGCCACGGTCAGCTCGTCGCCGACCACCATCTGTTCCATCAGCAGCTGGCCGTCGTAGCGCGCGGCCAGGGCCACCGCCTCGTCCAGGCCGGCCTCGTCGGTGACCCGGCTGATGCCCACGCTGGAGCCTTCATTGGCAGGCTTCACCACCACCGGCAGACCCAGTTCGGCGGCCAGCGCGTGCACCGTGGAGGAATCCACCTTCCTGTACTGCGGGGTCGGCAGGCCCAGCGACAGCCACACCTGCTTGGTGCGGATCTTGTCCATGCTCAGCGCCGAACCCAGCACGTTCGAGCCGGTGTACGGCACGCCGAAGGCGTCCATGAGGCCCTGCACGATGCCATCCTCACCGCCACCGTTGTGGCCGTGCAGGATGTTGAACACGCGGTCGACACCGCCGGCGGCCAGCACCTTGGCCAGCGCCGGGATGCCGTCCACGGCGAACGCATCGATGCCGCGCGCCTGCAGCGCTTCAAGCACGTTGCGGCCGGAGTCCAGCGACACCTCGCGTTCGCTGGAACTGCCACCGAGCAGCACGGCGACGCGGCCGAACACGGCCGGGTCGGTCACGCGCAGCGGCGGGAAGGTCAGCGTGCTCACGCCTCGCCCTCCGCCTTGAACCCTTCCACGGCGATGTGGCTGGCCACGGCGCCGATGTCGCCGGCCCCCATCATCAGCAGCAGGTCACCGTCCTGCAGTACGTCCGGCAGCACGCTGGCCAGTTCGGCCGCCTTGCCCACCACCACCGGCTCGCTGCGGCCGCGCGCACGGATGGCGCGCGCCAGCGCATGCGAATCGGCGCCGGCAATCGGCTCTTCGCCGGCCGGGTAGACCTCGCTCAGCACCAGCGCATCGACGCTGGACAGCACCGCGGCGAACTTGTCGAACTGGTCGCGGGTACGGCTGTAACGGTGCGGCTGGAAGGCCACCACCAGGCGCTTGTCGGCCCAGCCACCGCGGGCGGCGGCGAACACCGCTTCCAGCTCGCTCGGGTGATGGCCGTAGTCGTCGATGATGCGCACCTTGGCACCGCTGGCGGTGGTCACTTCGCCCAGATCGTTGAAGCGACGGCCGACACCGGCGAATGCTTCCAGCGCGCGTGCGATGGCGTCCGGGGCCACGCCCAGCTGCCAGCCAACCGCAGCGGCGGCCAGCGCGTTCAGCACGTTGTGCCTGCCCGGCAGCGCCAGCACCACTTCCTGGCTGGTGCCCTGCGGCAGGCGCAGGGTGAAGCGCATGCGCGACCCTTCCTGCACCACGTTCTCGGCGCGCACGTCGGCCTGCGGGCTCATGCCGTAGCTCATCACGTGGCGCGGGGTCTTGGCGGCCAGTGCAGCCACTTCCGGGTCATCGATGCACAGCACCGCCAGGCCGTAGAACGGCAGGCGCTGCAGGAACTCGGCGAACGCCGCCTGCACGCGGGCGAAGTCGTTGCCGTAGTTCTCCAGATGATCGGCATCAATGTTGGTGATGATCGACATCAGCGGGTTCAGGCGCAGGAAGCTGCCATCGCTTTCGTCGGCCTCGGCCACCAGCCACTGGCCACCACCCAGCTTGGCGTTGGCACCGGCGGCCAGCAGCTGGCCACCGATCACGAAGGTCGGGTCCAGGCCACCTTCGCTCAGCACCGCAGCGGTCAGGCTGGTGGTGGTGGTCTTGCCGTGCGTGCCGGCCACGGCGATGCCGCGGCGGAAGCGCATCAGTTCGGCCAGCATCGCCGCACGCGGCATGATCGGAATGCGCTGGCTGCGCGCTTCCATCAGTTCCGGGTTGTCCTCGCGGATGGCGCTCGACACCACCACGCAGTCGGTGCCCAGCACATTGGCCGCCGAGTGGCCGCGCATGATGCGCGCACCCAGGCCGGCCAGGCGGCGGGTCGCGCCGTTGTCGGCATTGTCCGAGCCGGAGACTTCGTAGCCCAGCGTCAGCATCACTTCGGCGATACCGCTCATGCCGGTGCCGCCGATGCCGACGAAATGCACGCGCGGGAAGGCGCGCACCAGGTCGTTGGTGTCGTGCAGGCGACGGATCATGCGCGGCCTCGCGCAGGGCAGGCGCGGTGGCATGCCTTCTTCATACAGCTTCCTCAAGAATGATATCGGCGATGCGCTCGGCGGCATCGACCTTGGCCAGGGCACGCGCGGCTTGCGCCATCTGCATGCGGCGGGCGGGATTTTCGGACAGATCACGCAGCAGTGCGGCAATGCCGTCGGCCAGCGTTCCGTCCTGCTTCAGCAAAACCGCCGCGCCGCGCTCGACCAGGTACTCCGCATTGCGGGTCTGGTGATCGTCGACGGCGGCGGGGAATGGCACCAGCACGCTGCCGACACCGACCGCGCACAGCTCGGCCAGGGTCGACGCGCCGGCACGGCACACGACCAGATCGGCCCAGGCGAACGCGTCGGCCATGTCGGCGATGAACGGGGTGATTTCAGCCTGCACGCCGGCCTTGGCATACGCCTCGACCGCCTCGGCATGCATCTTCTCGCCACCCTGGTGGCGCACCTGCACCTGCAGGTCCGCACCCAGCGCGGCAATCGCCTGCGGTACACCGGTGTTGAGTGCTCGTGCGCCCTGGCTGCCGCCGACCACCAGCACGCGCAGCGGACCGTGGCGGTCGGCGAAGCGCTGTTCCGGCGGTGCGATGGCGGCGATTTCCGCACGCACCGGGTTGCCGACGAATTCCTCGCGCTTGGCGAAGGTGCCGGGGAAGCCGGTCAGCAGGCGGCGCGCATAGCGCGACAGGATGCGGTTGGTCAGGCCCGGTGCGCGGTTCTGCTCATGCACGATCAGCGGCAGGCCGTGCAGGCGCGTGGCCATGCCACCCGGGCCGGAGGCGAAGCCACCGAAGGCCACCACCGCACGCGGCTGGCGCTTGCGGATGATCATGCCGGCCGCGCGCAGCGCGCGCATCAGCCGCCATGGCGCGGCCAGCAGGGCCAGCTTGCCCTTGCCACGCAGGCCGGTGATCGCCAGCGTGTCGATGGCGATGTCGTGCTGCGGCACCAGGCGGGTTTCCATCGCACCGTCGGCGCCCATCCAGGTGACCGGCACGCCACGCTCGCGCAGCACGCGGGCCACGGCCAGGCCGGGGAAGATGTGGCCACCGGTACCGCCGGCCAGGATCATCACCGGGCGTGCAGTGTCGTGGGCTGCGCTCATGACAGCCTCCCGAAGGTCGGTTCGACGCGCGACTGCAGGCGGCTGGTGCCACGCGCAGCGTTCGCCGTCGCTGCAGCCACCGGCTCTGCGCTCATCGGCACATGGGCTGCTGCCGGCGCGACCGGCTCATCCTGCGGCTCGGCAGCCGCGTCGTCGCCGCCACCGATACGCACGGCCTGGCGGCGCTCGGCGCGCTTGAGTTCATAGGACACGCGCAGCAGCAGGCCCATCGCCACGCAGGTCATCAGCACCGACGAACCGCCGGAGGAGATCAGCGGCAGGGTCAGGCCCTTGGTCGGCAGGATGCCCAGGTTCACGCCGATCGAGACGAAGGTCTGCATGCTGATCCACAGGCCGATGCCGAAGGCGATGTATCCGGAGAAGTGGCGCTTCATTTCCACGCAGCGCATGCCCAGCCAGAAGGTGCGGCCGACCAGCAGCGCATACAGGGCCACGATCACGCAGGTGCCCAGGAAGCCGAATTCCTCGGCGGTGACCGAGAAGATGAAGTCGGTGTGCGCTTCGGGCAGGTAGTACAGCTTCTGCACCGAATTGCCCAGGCCGACGCCGGTCCACTCGCCACGGCCGACCGCCATCAGCGCGTTGGACAGCTGATAGCCGTCACCCTGCTGGTCGGCCCACGGGTCCAGGAAGGAGGTGATGCGGCGCATGCGGTACGGCTCGATGATCGCCAGCGCGCTCATGCCGACCAGGCCGATGATCACCGGCATCGACATGCGCGGCATGTTGACCCCGCCCAGCACCAGCATGCCGGCGGTGATCGCCAGCAGCAGGGTCGAGGAACCGAAGTCCGGCTGCAGCAGCAGCAGCACCACCAGCGCACCGGCCACGCCCAGCGGCTTGAGCATCGCCGGCCAGGTCGCGTTGACCTCGTCGCGGAAGCGCACCAGGTAGCTGGACAGCCAGACGATGTACAGCACCTTCACCGCTTCCACTGTCTGGAACTTGGAGATGCCCAGGTTGATCCAGCGGCGCGCGCCGTTGACCGTGCTGCCCAGGCCCGGCGTGAACACCGCCAGCAGCAGCACGAAGCAACCCAGCAGCAGCATCTGGTTGTACTGCTCGATCGACTTCAGCTCGGTGCGCGCGGCAATCACCGCCAGCACGATGCCGACCGCCAGGAAGATCAGATGGCGGTTGAGGTAGTAGAACGGGCTGCTCATCAAGGCGATCGAGCTGGACGCCACCATCACCACGCCCACACCGGTGAGCGCGATGATCGCGCCCAGCAGCCACTTGTCGTAGCTGCCTTCGATGGCTTCAAGGCGTGTTGCCTGGCGGGACAGGTCGTTCATCTCAGCGCACCTTCAACGTGGCCAGGCCGATCAGCACGAGCACGACGGAGATGATCCAGAAGCGCACGATCACGCGCGGCTCGGGCCAGCCCTTCAGTTCGAAATGGTGGTGGATCGGCGCCATGCGGAACACGCGCTTGCCGGTCAGCTTGAACGAGGCGACCTGGATCATCACCGACAGCGTTTCGATCACGAACACGCCGCCCATGATCACCAGCACCAGTTCCTGGCGGGTGATCACTGCGATCGTGCCCAGCACCGCGCCCAGCGCCAGCGCGCCGATGTCGCCCATGAAGACCATGGCCGGATAGGTGTTGAACCACAGGAAGCCCAGGCCCGCGCCAGCGATGGCCGCGCAGATGATGACCAGCTCGCCGGCCCCCGGAATCTGCGGGATCTGCAGGTAGTTGGCGAACACCACGTTGCCCGAGGCATAGGCGAACACACCCAGTGCGCAGGCCACCAGCACGGTCGGCATGATCGCCAGGCCGTCCAGGCCGTCGGTCAGGTTCACCGCGTTGGAGAAGCCGACGATCCAGAAGTAGGCGATGGCCACGAAGCCGATGCCGGCCAGCGGCAGCGCCACCGACTTGAACATCGGGATGTAGAAGGTCAGCGCAGCCGGCACGTCGGCCGTATAGAACAGGAACAGGCCCGCAGCCAGGCCGAAGATCGACTGCAGCAGGTACTTCCAGCGCGACTTCAGGCCGTTCGGGTCGCGACGGACGATCTTGATCCAGTCGTCATACCAGCCGATGGCACCGAAGCACAGCATCACCGCCAGCACCAGCCACACGTAGCGGTTGCGCAGGTCGGCCCACATCAGCACCGACAGGGTGATGGTGAGCAGGATCAGCGAACCGCCCATGGTCGGCGTACCGGCCTTGGAGAAATGGGTCTGCGGACCGTCCTTGCGGATCGGCTGGCCGCCCTTGAACTGGGCAAGCTTGCGGATCATCGCCGGGCCGAGCCACAGCGACAGGAACAGGGCCGTCAGCGCGGCAAGGATGGCGCGGAACGTCTGGTAGTTGAACAGCCCGAACAGGCTCTCCAACTGCTGCAACCATCGAGCCAGTTCATACAACATGCGGGGATTCCTCTCCTTGCGCCAGCAGCGCTTTGACAATCGTGTCCATGGCGCTGCCACGGGAACCCTTGACCAGGCAGCGCACGCCGGCGTGCAGCTCGTCCTTCAGCGCCTGCGACAGCGCATCATGGGTAGTGAAATGACGGCCACCGTCGCCGAAGGCGGCGGCAGCAGCGGCGCTGAGCGGACCCAGCGCGTACAGGCGCTTGAGGCCGGAGGCACGTGCGCGCAGGCCGGCCTGCGCATGCAGCGCCTCGGCATCCGGGCCCAGCTCGCGCATGTCGCCCAGCACCAGCCAGCCCTCTTCCGGGGCAGCGGCCAGCGCATCAATGGCGGCGGCCAGCGAACCGGGGTTGGCGTTGTAGCTGTCATCCACCAGCACCGCGCCGTTGCGCAGCTGGTGGGCGATCTGGCGGCCCGGCACCGGCTGCGCCTCGGCCAGGCCAGCCGCGATCAGCGCCAGGTCGACACCGGCAGCCAGCGCCAGGCCGGCCGCGGCCAGCGCATTGCTGACGTTGTGGCGGCCCGGCAGGCCCAGCACCACGCGGGCTTCGCCCATCGGCGAAACCAGGGTGAACTGGCTGCCCTGGGCACCGGCGCGGATGTCGCGCGCGGTGATGTCCGCGGTGTGCTCCAGGCCGTAGCGCAGCACGCGGCAGCGCGCCGGCGTGCCGACGAAATGCTGTTCGAACCAGCGGCCGTAGGCATCGTCGACGTTGATCACCGCCACGCCATCGGCCGGCAGCGCCGCGTAGATCGCGCCCTTGGTGACGGCTACGCCGAGCAGGCTGCCCATCCGTTCCAGATGGGCCGGTGCGATGTTGTTGACCAGCGCGTAGCGCGGGCGGGCGATATCGGTCAGGTAGGCGATGTCGCCCGGCTTGCCGGCGCCCATTTCGTAGACGGCGTAGTCGGCATCTTCCGGCGCGTCGATCACCGCCAGCGGCAGGCCGATCTCGTTGTTGCGGTTGCCCGGGTTGGCGTAGACCACTTTATGCGCGTGCTGCGCCACCTGCTGCAGGATCGACAGCAGCAGGCTCTTCACGCTGGTCTTGCCATTGCTGCCGGTAATCGCGAACACCTCGGTGTCGCGGTCGCGCTGCATGCCGGTGGCGATCTTCGCCAGTGCCAGCTCGCTGTCGGCCACCAGCACCTGCGGCAGCTCGATCGGCAGCAGCCGCTCGACCAGCAGGGCACTGGCGCCGCGCGCCTGCGCATCGGTCGCAAAGTCATGACCGTCGAAACGCTCGCCGCGCAGCGCCACGTACAGGCTGCCCGGGCCGAGGCTGCGGGTGTCATTGCTGACCGCATCGATGGCCACGTCGTCGCCGTGGATCTCGCCGCCGGCCCAGTGGGCGATCAGCGAAAGCAGGGTGCGCTTCATGCGATGCCCTCCCCGGCCTGCGCCGCGAGGACACCGGCCTTGGCAGCCAACGCAGCGGCAGCCACTTCGGTGTCGTCGAAGTCATGGCGAACGCCCTTGACCTCCTGGTACGGCTCGTGGCCCTTGCCGGCGATCAGGATGATGTCGCCGGCACCGGCACGCTTCACCGCCAGGCCGATCGCACGCGCGCGGCTGCGCTGCACGGTCACGGCATCGGCATTCTGGAACCCGGCCAGGATGTCGGCGACGATCACGTCGCCGTCCTCGCCACGCGGGTTGTCGTCGGTGACGATGACCTGGTTGGCAAGTCGCTCGGCAATGGCAGCCATCTGCGGCCGCTTGCCGGTATCGCGCTCGCCACCGCAGCCGAACACGCAGAACAGCGCGCCGTGCAGGTGGCCGTGCAGGCTGTCCAGCGCCTGTTCCAGTGCGTCCGGGGTGTGCGCGTAATCCACCACCACGGTCGGCAGGCCGTCTTCGCCGCCCAGGCGGTTCATGCGGCCACGGATCGGCTGCAGCGCCGACAGCACTTCGGCGATGCGCGGCAGCGGCTGGCCCTGCGCGTGCAGGGTGCCGGCCACGGCCAGCAGGTTGTCCACGTTGAAGCGGCCCAGCAGCGGCGACTGCACCGCGGCACGCTGGCCATCAATGACCAGTTCGAAGGCGATGCCACGGCCGTCCAGCTGCAGCGCTTCGGCGCGCACGCTGGCATCGGTGGCACCGCGCGAGCTCAGGCCGATCGGCTGCACGCCCGCCGGCAGGCCGGCAAACAGCTGGCGACCGAACGCATCATCCAGGTTGACCACGGCGGCCTTCAGGCCCGGGCGATGGAACAGCCGCGCCTTGGCCGCGCCGTAGCTGGCCATGTCGCCGTGGTAGTCCAGATGGTCGCGGGTGAGGTTGGTGAACACCGCCACGTCATAGTGCACGGCATCCACGCGGCCCTGGTCCAGCGCATGCGAGCTGACTTCCATCGTCACCGCACGTGCACCGGCATCGCGCAGCTGCGCCAGCAGCGCATGCATCTGCAGCACCAGCGGCGTGGTGAAGCCGGTCGGTTCGACCGCACCATAAAGTCCGGCACCCAGCGTGCCGATACTGCCACTGGGCGTACCGAGCAGGTGCCAGGCCTGGGCCAGCAGCTGCACGGTGGAGGTCTTGCCGTTGGTGCCGGTCACGCCGACCATCGCCATCGCCCGCGACGGCGCGCCATGGAACTGGTCGGCCATCGCACCCATGCGCGCGCGCAGGCCCGGCACGGCGATCGCATCGGCCGGTGCCGGCAGCTCGGCAGGCGCCGGCGGCTCGAACAGGATGGCGCTGGCACCGGCCGCGCGAGCCTGCTCGACAAAGCCCAGGCCGTGCGCGCCGAACCCGGCGATGGCAACGAAGGCATTACCGGGGCGCACGGCGCGGCTGTCCAGCACCAGGCCGGTCAGAACGGGGTCATGGCCCGCCAGGGCCACGTCCGGAAGCAACTGCGAAAGCAACATCGAAGGACTCATTGCGTGCCTCCCGTAGCGGGCGGCGTCTGGGCATGCGCGCTCGGCAGCGCAGCATCGAATTCAGCGGCGGCATCCACCGGCAGTGCGGCTTCGGCCGGCGGCGCAGGCAGGATCGAGGCCGAATGGCCGACCTTGCCGGACTGCTGCGCGGCCAGCCACGACTGCAGGTCGTCCAGCGGCACGTCCATCAGGCGCAGGGTGCCTTCCATCACGTTGTGATAGACCGGCGCCGACACCAGGCCGCCGTAGAACTTGCCGGCCTGCGGGTCGTTGATGACGATGACGGTGGCGAAACGCGGGTTGGTGGCCGGCACCACGCCGGCGAACAGCGCGTTGTAGTGGCCGCGCTCGTAACCGCCGGGGCCGGCCTTGCGCGCGGTACCGGTCTTGCCGGCCACGCGGTAGCCCAGCACCGCCGCCTGCTTGGCACCGCCCTGGGTCACCACCGTTTCCATCATCGCCACCACCTGCTTGGCGACGTTCTCGTCGATGATCTGCTGGCCTTCGTTGCGCTGGCCCTTGACGAAGGTCGGCGCGATCAGGCGACCGCCGTTGGCCAGCGCCGAGTAGGCCGTGGCGATCTGCAGCGGGGTGACGTTCAGGCCGTAGCCGTAGGACATGGTGGTCTTGGTGGTGCCCGACCAGCGTGCCGGGCGCAGCACCACGCCGCCGGATTCACCCGGGAAACCGCTGTGCGGCACCGAGCCGTAACCGAAGCGGCGCACGCCGTCGTAGAACACCTGGTCCGGCATCTTCGCCGCGACCTTGGCCGCACCCACGTTCGAACTGCGGGTGATCACGCCGGTCACGTTCAGCACGCCGTTGTTGCGCGGCACGTCGCGGATGGTGAAGCGGCCCAGGGTCATGTAACCCGGGTTGGTGTCGATGATGGTGTCCTTGGTCACCGCACCGGCCTGCAGCGCGGTGGCGATGGTCAGCGGCTTCATCGTCGAACCCGGCTCGACCAGATCGGTCACCGCACGGTTGCGGCGCGCATCGGGCAGCGCGCCGGTCAGCGAATTCGGGTTGTAGGTCGGCAGGTTGACCATGGCCAGGATCTCGCCGGTGGTCACGTCCATGATCACCATCGAACCGCCGGCCGCCTTGTTGGCCACCAGCGCGTTGCGCAGCTCCTTGAAGGCCAGGTACTGGATGCGGCGGTCGATGCTGAGGGTCAGGTCCTTGCCCGGTTCGGCGGCGCGCAGCAGATCGCTCTCGACGGTCTCGCCCTTGCGGTTGCGGATCACCCGCTTGGCGCCGGCCTTGCCGCGCAGCCATTCGTCGAACGCCAGCTCCAGGCCTTCCTGGCCGCGGTCGTCGATGTTGGTGAAGCCCAGCACGTGCGCCATCGCCTCACCCTGCGGGTAGAAGCGGCGGAACTCGCGCTGCGCGGCCACGCCCGGAATCTTCAGCGCGACCACTTTCTCTGCCTCGTCCGGATTGATCCGGCGGCGCAGGTACATGAATTCCTTGTCCGACTTCTGCGACAGGCGGCTGCTCAACTCATCCACCGACATGCCGACCGCCTGGGCCAGCTCCGGGATGCGCTCGGGCGAACGCAGCAGGTCCTGCGGGTTGACCCAGATCGAGGCAACCGGCGTGGACACCGCCAGCGGCTCGCCGTTGCGGTCGGTGATCATGCCGCGCGAGGTCTTGATCGGCAGCTCGCGCAGGTAACGGGCCTCGCCCTGGCGCTGGTAGAAGTCGCTGTTGATGATCTGCACGTAGGCGGCACGACCGACCAGCGACACCGAACACAGGCCCAAGGCCAGCGCGACCCAGCGCAGGCGCTGGCGCAGGTTGAAGGCGTTGCGCGGGCGGTTGCGGCCGGTCTTGCTCATGGCCGCACCACCACGATGTCGGCGGCCTCGGGGAACTTCATGCCCAGCTTTTCGCGGGCGATGCGATCGACACGATTGGCTTCGGCCAGGGTGGCCTGTTCCAGCTGCAGGCGGCCGAACTCCAGGTTGATGTCATCGCGCTTGCGCTCGGCGCGCGACAGCTCGATGAACGTCTGCCGATGACGGTGACGCACGAACACGACGCCGATCGCCGAGGCCACGGTCGAGGCCAACAGGATGATCAGCAGCAGCCGGCTCATGCATCGGCCTCCCGCTTCTGGGCCACGCGCAGCACGGCGCTGCGGGCACGCGGGTTGGCCGCCAGCTCTTCGTCGGTGGCCTTGATGGCGCCGCCGATCAGATCCAGGGTGGGCACGAACACCTCCGCCTCGGGCAGACGGCGGTTGGCCGGCGGCGCCTTGGCCAGTCGGTTCATGTACTGCTTGACGATGCGGTCTTCCAGCGAATGGAAGCTGATGATCGCCAGGCGGCCGCCGGGCTTGAGCCGTTCCACCGCCGCATCGAGGCCGGCTTCCAGATCGGCCAGCTCGCGGTTGATGTGGATGCGGATGGCCTGGAAGCTGCGCGTGGCCGGGTGGATCTTGTCCTTTCCACGTGGCATCACCGAGGCGATCAGCTCGGCCAGTTCGGCGGTGCGGGTGAACGGCTGCTTCTCGCGGCGGGCCACGATGGCACGCGCGATGCGGCGGCTCTGGCGCTCTTCGCCGTAGGTCCACAGCACATCGGCGATCTCGCGGTCTTCGACGCGGTTGATCCACTGCGCGGCGCTTTCGCCGCTGTCCGGGTCCATGCGCATGTCCAGCGGGCCGTCCTTGCCGAAGCTGAAGCCACGCTCGGCCACGTCCAGCTGCGGCGACGACACGCCCAGGTCGAACAGCACGCCGTCCAGGCCGTCGGCCGTCGCATCCCACTGCAGCAGCTGGGCGAAGCTGCCACGGAAGATGGACACGCGCGGGTCCGGCGCGAAATCGCGCTCGGCAACGGCGATGGCTTCCGGATCCTTGTCCATGACCAGCAGGCGCCCCTCGGGACCCAACTGGGTGAGCACGCCACGTGCATGACCGCCACGACCGAACGTGCCATCCAGATAACGTCCGTTTTCGATCACCCTCAGGCCTTCAAGGACCTGGGTGTACAGGACCGGCAGGTGCACCGCCGGCGACTGCGACACCGGAAGGTGACCGGTCTGCGCTTCTGGGCGCATCCGGGCACCCCGGCTCACAACTTCAGGTCGAGCAACCCATCACCCAGATCCTCGTCAGACAACGTCTGCTGGATCAGGGCCCGATGCGCCTGCTCGCTCCACAATTCGAACTTGTCGCCCATACCGAGCAATACCGCCTTCTTCTCAATGCCCACCGCACCGCGGTGGCTGGCGGGGATGCTGATGCGACCGTTGCCGTCCAGCTCCAGATGGGCGGCCGAGCCGACCAGCTTCTGCTGCAACAGGCGCACGACGCGCTGGGTGTTGGGCTTGGACATCACATCGTCGCGGACCCGCTCCCATTCCGACTCTGCGTACAGCCACAGGCAGCCGGCTTCGAACGGGTTGTAGGTCAGTACGAGACGGTTGTTGCTGGCGCGCGCGACGAGGTCGCGGTAAGCGGTGGGAACCGCCATGCGCCCTTTATCGTCAACTGTGATGGCCGTCTCGCCCTGGAACACGACGCGTGCACCTATCCTTCGCCCGGTGAAACATTGAACCACGAAAACCCACAAAACACCCGGATTTCCCTCTGATGCCCACCTTAGCAGCGGGCCGAGGGTTGTCAACAACTTTTCCGCAGGGAAATCGCCAGCCGCATCAATGGCTTGCAACAACCTTTAGAGAATTGTTCAAGGCTTATCCACAAGTTGCTGATCCGTCTCAATTTTTGAGATTGAACGGAAGTTCAGGGGTGTGGACAGGGCGTGAAACATAGGCCGCGCATTCATCCAGAGCGGGCCAAAAACGGCGCCGGACTGCGCAAACCGTGCACAATGACGCCATGTGCCTGCTCGCTCTTGGCTGGATGCACCACCCGCGCTGGCGGCTGGTGATGACCGGCAACCGTGATGAGTTCCACGCCCGCCCGACGGCGGCGCTGGCCCCCTGGCAAGATGAGACCTCCGTCATCGGCGGACGCGACCTGCGCTCCGGTGGCGGCTGGGCCGGGGTGGGTGCCGCGGGCCGGATGGCGGTGGTCACCAATGTCCGCGATCCGCTGGCCGCCCAGACCGGCCCGTCGCGCGGCGCGCTGGTGGCCGACTTCCTGCGCGGCCGCGACCCGGCCGCCGTGCACATCGACCGCCTGGCGGCCGTGGCCGGCGCCTATGCCCCGTTCAACCTGCTGCTGGCCGACGGCAACAGCCTGGAGTACCTGGGCAACCACCCGGCCGAGCGGCAGACCCTCGGCCCCGGCGTACACGGCATGTCCAACGGCGCGCTGGATGCCCCCTGGCCCAAGACGCGGCGGCTGATGGCGGCCCTGTCGGCCTGGCTGCAGTCCGGCGATGGCGAACTGGCCCCGCTGTGGACCGCGCTGGCCGACGAACACCGCCCCGCCGACGACGAGCTGCCCGATACCGGCATCGGCCTGGAACGCGAACGCTGGCTGAGCCCGGCCTTCATCCGCGGCGACGACTACGGCACCCGCGCCAGCACCGTGCTGTTGATCGATGCCGACGGTCACGGCGAGATCCACGAGTGCCGTTTCGGCCCGCAGGGCGTCGCACTCGGCCAGAGCCGCGTCGACTTCTGACCCTGTACCCGTTTTCTGTGTCTATAAATGTCTGCCTGCACGCCACACGATGACTGGGCGCGGTCCTGCCGCGCACCCGACCGATCCACAGGGAGTCTTCGATGCGTCGTGTTCTTGTTCTTGCTGCCACCCACCTGCTCACCCTCGGCCTCGGCTTTGGCCTGGGCGTCTACCTGCTGCCGATCCTGATCGCCCCCGACGATCCGCCTGCCGCGCTGGTGCAGGACGCCATGGGCAAGGCCGCCTACCACACCACCTTCCGGCGCGACCTCAAGGGCAGCGATGCGGTGCACTGGGCTGAAGGCAAGGTCAGCGTCAGCCCCACCCAGGTGGCCTTCGACGGAAAGATGGGGCCGGGGCCGGACTACAAGGTCTACCTGGTACACGGGTTCGTCGACAACAAGGCCGACTTCCTGAAGGTCAAGGCACAGTCCCGGCGGATCGGCGAGGTGAAAACCTTCAACCGTTTCCTGGTCGATGTACCTGACGACGTCAACGTGGACGACTACACCACGGTCGTGGTGTGGTGCGAGCGCTTTTCGCAGTTCATTTCCGCCGGGCACTACCGATGCGCGGTTCATGCATATAGAAGAAGGAGGCGGAGCCGGCCGATAAGCCGGGTTCTGTCGTGGACAGTCATTCCTCTAGGCGTTACGTCACCGCAACGCTCAAGCAACCTACCCGGATCCAACGCGGGCCGCGCCAAAGGATCCCTATTTGGTCTTGCTCCAGGTGGGGTTTGCCGTGCCGGTCTGTTGCCAGACTCGCGGTGCGCTCTTACCGCACCATTTCACCCTTACCGGCCTTCCGAAGAAGACGTAGGCGGTATCTTTCTGTTGCACTTTCCGTCGGCTTTCGCCGCCCAGGCGTTACCTGGCACCTTGCCCTATGGAGCCCGGACTTTCCTCGGCACCCCCGAAGGGATGACGCGACTGTCTGGCCGGCTCCGCCAGCGCGCATTCTAGCGCAAATGCCAACACCACCGCGCGCCACCCTTCCGATTCAGCTGCCTGGGCGCTTCGGTCCGCACGATCCACCCGCAACAGACGGTGATGTTCCATTTTGTCGGTTGATATTCAAAACTACCGACATTATGGAACAATGCCAACATGACCGCTGCCGAGGCCAAGGCCCGAAAACTGCTGCGGCGTGCAGGCAGCCTGCGCGCCCGCGAACTGGTGGCCGCAGGCATCGCCCGCGTCCAACTGTCCCGTCTGGTCGAGGCCGGCGCGCTGATCCGGTTGTCGCGCGGCGTCTACGCGCTGCCGGGCAGCAACAACGGCGAGGCCGATGAAGGGCTGCGGATCATTGCAGAGCGCATGCCGAAGGTCCGCCTCTGCCTGTTGAGCGCCCTGCGTGTGCATGGCCTGACCACCCAGGCACCGTTTGAACTGTGGGTGGCCATCGGCAACAGCGACCGACCGCCCCGGATCGACTGGCCGCCGCTACGCGTGGTGCGCATGTCGGCAACGACCCTCCAGGCGGGGCTGGAAGAGCGCCGCGTAGGCGCACGCCGCGTATACGTCAGCAACGTTGCGAAAACCGTCGCCGACTGCTTCAAATTCCGCAATCTCGTGGGTCTCGATGTCGCAATCGAGGCCCTGCGTGACGCGCTTGGCAACCGCGCCACCACCCCGGATGCGTTGATGAAATATGCACGGCTCTCCCGCGTTGCCAGACTGATGAGACCGTATATCGATGCCCTGGCGTGACCCCCTCTTCCCTGCTTCCTCTTCCCCACCGCGTGGCCTCGATCCGGCAGCGACTGCTCGATCACGCGCGCACTCGCGGCGACGACTTCCAGTTCGTGCTGGACAGGTTCGCCGTTGAACGCCTGCTCTACCGGCTTTCCACCTCCACGTTCCGCGACCAGTTCCTGCTGAAAGGCGCCATGCTGTTCGCGGCATGGTTCGATGCGCCGCACCGGCCTACACGGGATGCCGATTTCCTGGGATTCGGAAGCACTGAGCCACGCCACCTGCTGCACATCACGCACTCGCTCTGCGCAATGCCGGGTAATGACGGGCTCCGCTTCGATCCAGAGACCATCACCCTCGACGCCACCCGCGAAGAGGCGGCATACGAGGGCCTGCGCATGCGTCTGGTGGCCTATCTGGGCCGTGCACGCTGCCATGTGCAATGGGACGTAGGGTTCGGCGACGCGGTGATCCCTCCGCCGCCGGAGATCATCTATCCGGTCATGCTGGATGAACTTCCCGCCCCCTGCCTGCGCGTCTATCCGCGCGAAACGGTGTTCGCCGAGAAGCTGGAGGCCATTGCCGCGCTGGGTATTGCCAACAGCAGGATGAAAGACTTCTTCGACCTGCTGGCACTGGTACGTGAGGACGCCATGGATCGCACCAGCCTCGCAGCCGCCATAGAGGCGACGTTTGATCGACGCGGCACCCCTGCGCCGCCACCTCTGCCCTATGGGCTGACCCAGGCATTTGCCGCAGATACCCAGAAGCAGGCTCAGTGGCGCGCGTTCCTGCGCAGGAACCGCCTGCCCGCACCAGACCTTTCCACGGTGCTGACCGAGATTGCCGACTATCTGGACACCCACGACACAACCGTACAGCCCTGACGGCGCATGGCCGGGCGCCATCGGTTCCGCCCGGGTGGGGGCAGAGCTGGGCGCGGCCCATCCATCCACGCATGGCGTGGATCTACCGATGCCGCGGCTCTGGTGGGTGCGGATTCCGCTCTGGTGGGTGCGGACCTTGGTCCGCACGATCCATCAACTGCCGTACAACGCCTTGCGCGGTGCACCGGTCAGTTCAGCGGCCAGCTTGGCGGCCGTCGACGGCGGCAGGTGTTCGCTCAGCTTGGCGTAGACACGGCGGCCGTGCGCCAGCTGCGCTTCCTCATCATCGCCAGCACCCTGCACCATCACCACGAACTCGCCCTTGCGCTGGTTCTCGTCGCCTTCCACCTTCGCCAGCAGACCCGCCAGGTCGCCATCCAGCACGGTCTCGAACAGCTTGGTCAGCTCGCGCGCCAGCACCGCCGGGCGCTCGCCGCCGAAGATCGCGGCCATGTCGGCCAGCGACTCGGCGATGCGGTGCGAGGATTCGTAGAACACCATCGTGCGCACTTCGCCGGCCAGCAGCTGCAGGCGGTCGCGGCGGCCGCTGGCCTTGGCCGGCAGGAAGCCCTCGAAGCTGAAGCGGTCGCTGGGCAGCCCGGCCACGCTCAGCGCGGCGATGGCGGCGCAGGCGCCCGGAATCGGGCTGACCTTGATGCCGGCCGCGCGCGCCGCACGCACCAGGCGGAAACCGGGGTCGCTGACCAGCGGCGTACCAGCATCGCTGACCAGCGCCAGCGATTCGCCGGCCTGCAGGCGCGACACCAGGCGCTGCGACAGCGCTTCCTCGTTGTGCTCGTGCAGGGCCACCAGCGGCTGCTGGATGCCGAAATGGGACAGCAGCTGGCCGCTGCGGCGGGTGTCCTCGGCACAGATGGCGGCCACCGAACGCAGCACCTCCTGCGCGCGCGGGCTCAGATCGGCCAGGTTGCCGATCGGGGTGGCGACGACGTACAGGGTTGGCACACTCATTTCAGCGGTACTCACGGGGCAAGGGTAGAATCGTAGCGTGTACCCGGCCACGGCCGCTGCCCTCATCGCATGGACCTGATCATGAACAAGCCCGCCGCACGGATCTCCGCCCTGTCGTTGTCGCTGATGCTGCTGGCCGGCTGTGCCACCACCAGCCTGACCAGCACGCCCGATTCGCCGGCCCAGAGCCAGGCGCTGGCGCTGATCGAACAGGGCAAGCCGCGCGACGCCGCATTGCAGCTGGAAGGCCTGGCCGCCACCCTGCGCGGGGGCGCGCGCAGCAACGCGCTGGCCGATGCGGCCTGGGCCTGGCACCTGGCCGGTGACAGCACCCGCGCGCGCAGCCTGCTGGGCCAGCTGACCGCCCGCCAGCTGTCCGGCGCCAGCCTGCAGCGCTACCAGCTGACCGGCGCCGAGCTGGCCCTGGCCGACAAGCAACCGGCGCAGGCGCTGGCACTGCTGAAGGATCATGCCGACAGCGTTGCGGTCGGCCTGCGCACCCGCTGGCTGCTGGCACGCGCCCAGGCACTGCAGGGCACCGGTGATGCCTTCGGTGCCGCCGCCGAACGTGCCCGCGCCCATGCCAGCCTGACCGGCAGCGCCCGCAACGACAACCAGGCGGCCATCGCCGGCCTGCTCGGCACCCTCGACGACGCCACCCTGCGCAGCCGTGCCGCCGCGCTGCCGGCCAACGACCCGCTGTACAACTTCGCCGGCCGTGCGCTGATCGCGCGCGGCCTGCCGCTGCCGCGCCCGTTCGATCGCGATGGCGCGGCCCAGTTCGATACCAGCAAGCGCCCGCCGGCGCTGAGCGATGGCTACCGCCCGCCGGTCAAGCTGGCCGTGCTGCTGCCGCTCAGCGGCCGTCTGGCCACCGCCGCGCAGCCGGTGCGTGATGGCCTGCTGGCCGCCTATTACGGCGAGACCCGCCGCCGCCCGGACATCAACTTCATCGACACCGCCGGCACCCCGGCCGGCGCACTGGCCGCGTATGACAAGGCCGTCGCCTCCGGTGCCGACTTCGTGGTCGGCCCGCTGGGCCGCGACGAAGTGGACGCGGTGTACGGCCGCCAGCAGCTGCAGGTGCCGGTGCTGGCGCTGAACCGCGGCAAGGATGCACCGCCGGCCGGCAGCGCCGGCTTCTCGCTGGCCCCGGAAGACGACGGCATCGTCGCCGCCGAATACCTGCGTGGCCGCGAGCGTGGCAAGGCACTGGTGATCAACAGCGCCGACGACACCGGCCGCCGTGCCGCCGCCGCCTTCGCGCAGCGCTTCGCCCAGCGTGGCGGCCAGGTGGTGGCCACGGTCGGCGTGACCGATGCGGTTGGTGATGTGGGCGCACAGGTGCGCAACGCCGGCCAGGTCGATGCCGTGTTCCTCGCCGTGCGTGCACCGCAGGCGCGCTTGCTGGCGCCGCAGCTGGCACTGGCCGGTGCCGGTGGCGCCACCCGCGTCGGCACTTCGCAGCTGACTGTCGGCAGCGGCAAGGTGGAAGAAGACGTGGCGCTGGACGGCATCGTCTACCCGAACGAAGCCTGGAACGTGCGCAGCGTGTCCGGCCTGCCATCGGCCAGCCAGGTGGCCAGCACCCTGCCCAGCGCACGCGGCGCGGCCGGCCGCCTGTTCGCCTTCGGCGCCGACGCCTGGAAGATCACCGCCTACCTGGACAAGCTGTCCAACGAAGGCGGCTTGGACGGCGCCACCGGCACGCTGTTCCTGGACAGCAACGGCAACATCCTGCGCCAGCCGGCGTGGTCCACCTTCAATGGCGGCCGGCCGATGCCGATCGTCGGTGGTCGCTGAGCGCAGCCAACGTGGCTCGGCGGTGGAAGCCGCCGCCGAGCAGCATCTGCAACAGGCTGGCCTGCAGCCACGTGCGCGCAACGTGCGCTATCGCGGCGGCGAACTGGACCTGGTGATGGACGATGCCGGCACCGTGGTGTTCGTGGAAGTGCGTTACCGCGCGCGTTCGGACTTCGGTGGCGGCGCCGCGTCGGTGGATGCGCGCAAATGCCGGCGCCTGGCGCATGCCGCACAGCTGTTCCTGCAGGACAACCCTGCGCTGGCCAATGCGCCTTGTCGCTTCGATGTGGTCGAAGCCAGTGGCGAACCGCCGCAGCTGCACTGGCTGCGTGATGCGTTCCGGTTGGACGACTGCTGATGGCAACCCTTCGTTTTGGTAGAGGCCGACCTTGGTCGGCGCCCACATGCTCTGGTAGTGGCCGACCTTGGTCGGCGCTTCTGTGCCAACCAAGGTTGGCACCTACCAAGAGCGCGCAGCCCGGCGGAGGCCGACCTTGGTCGGCACCCACCCGCTCTGGTAGAGGCCGACCTTGGTCGGCGCTTCTGTGCCAACCAAGGTTGGCACCTACCAAGAGCGCGCAGCCCGGTAGCAGCCGACCTTGGTCGGCGCCCACCCGCTCTGGTAGAGGCCGACCTTGGTCGGCGCTTCTGTGCCAACCAAGGTTGGCACCTACCAAAAGCGCGCAGCCCGGTAGCAGCCGACCTTGGTCGGCGCCCACCCGCTCCGGTAGAGGCCGACCTTGGTCGGCGCTTCTGTGCCAACCAAGGTTGGCACCTACCAAGAGCGCGCAGCCCGATAGCGGGCGACTTTGGTCGGCACCCACCAGGGCGCGCTTCCCCGTTGATACCCCTGCTTCCCCACGAGATCCGTCATGAGTACCGCACTGCCCGCCGCACTGGTTGCCGAACTGTCTGCCCTGCTGGGCGCAGAGGGCTGGCGCATGGACGACAGCGCGCTGGAAGCGAACGCGCAGGACAACTCGTGGCGCCACCAGCGCCCCGCGGCCGTGGCGCTGCCCTCCGATGTTGAGCAGGTGCAGGCGCTGGTGCGTGCGTGCCGCGCGCATGGCATCGCACTGGTCGCACGCGGCGCAGGCACCGGCACCACCGGCGCGGCGGTGCCACTGCCGGGCAGCATCGTGCTGTCGTTCACCCGCATGGACCGCATTCTTGAAATCCGCGCGGGCGACCGCTGCGCGGTGGTGCAGCCGGGTGTGTTGAACGGCACGCTGCAGCAGGCGTTGGCACCGCACGGCCTGTTCTGGGCGCCGGACCCGTCCAGCGCGGAGATCTGCAGCGTGGGCGGCAACCTGGCCTGCAACGCCGGTGGCCCGCGCGCGGTGAAGTACGGCACCAGCCGCGACAACGTGCTGGGCCTGGTGGCGGTCACCGGCACCGGCGAGGTGATCCGCTGCGGCGGCGCCTACACCAAGGATTCCACCGGCTACGACCTCACCCATCTGCTGGTGGGCAGCGAAGGCACGCTGGCCTTGATTGTGGAAGCCACCTTGAAGCTGACCCCGCTTCCGGTCAGCCAGGCCGGCCTGCGCGTGCTGTACCGCGATGCCGATGCCGCCGCTGCCGCCGTATCACGGTTGATGTCGCAGCCGGTCGTGCCAACCCGCCTGGAATTCATGGATGCACGCAGCCTTGAACTGCTGCGCCTCAACGGCGCCGAAGTACCCGAGGCCGGCGCGATGCTGCTGGTCGAAGCCGATGGTGACCACGACACCCTGCCCTACCTGCTGCAGGCTCTGGCCAGCGCCGCTGAAGGCGACGGCATGATCGCGCTGGACGTGGCGATGGAAGGCCGCGCGCGCGACCAGCTTTGGGCCGCACGCAAGGCGCTGTCGCCGGCACTGCGCAGCGTCGCCCCGGGCAAGATCAACGAAGACGTGGTGGTGCCGGTATCGCGCATTCCGGAGCTGGTGGCCGGCGTGCAGGCACTGGCGCGTGACTACACGCTCACCATCGTCACCTTCGGTCATGCCGGCAACGGCAACCTGCACGTCAACATCCTGTACCACCCGGACGACGCCGAAGAGAATGCACGCGCACACGCCGCACTGCCAAAGATCTTCGAACTGACACTGGCACTGGGTGGCACGCTCTCCGGCGAGCATGGCATCGGCCTGGCCAAGCGCGATTTCATGGCCAGGGCCTTCAGCGCGGAAACACTGGCGACGATGCGCGCGATCAAGGCCGCGCTGGACCCGGATGGCATCCTCAACCCCGGCAAGGTGCTGCCGCCGGCCTGAGGACGTACAACGCTTATGTAGAGTCGAGCTTGCTCGACTGTTGTCGGCTGCAGTCGAGCAAGCTCGACTCTACGAAGCGCAGCCGAGCGCGCGTGGTGGGGCCAGAGCCCATTGCATCCGCAACGGGATCTGACCCCAACCCGCTCACTTACCAGGCCAGGCGCACACCCACCTGCCCGCCCACATCGCGGTAGCCGTGGTCACCGCGCTGCACACTCAGGCCACCCCATGCCCCCAGGCGCTGGCTGATCTTCAACTCGGCACCGGCCTGCACCTCATAGCGGTTGCGCGGCAGGTCGGCCCGCAGCGTTTCACCCCGGAAGTCGATGGCATTGCGGCCACTGCTGCGCAGCCAGTTCACCCCCAGGTACGGCTGCACCAGCGTACCCATGCCTGCGTGCTGGCCGAACGCGCGCACACCCACGCGTCCGGCCAGCCCGCCTGCCGCTGCGCCATCAACCACCGTGCCGTTGCTTTCCACGTGTCGATCGGCGCTGTAGTCGGTATAAGTCAGCTGCATCTGCGGCTGCACATACACGTTGCTGGACCCGCCCTGCCAAACGTTGATGGTGTAACCCGCCTCCAGCGAGCCGCTGCGCATGCGCGAATCGTAGCTTTCCTGGTCCAGCGCAATGCCGTGTACGCGGTTACTGAAACGCCCGTACTGCAGCTGTGCGTCCACATACGCGCCTTCGCTGCCATCGGCCTGCTGAAGCCAGGTGCCGTACACGCCCACCGCCGTGCCGCGTACGCGGCCCTTGGCGCTGTATCCGGTCAGGTCAGAGACCACCGTGTTGTCCGCACGGCCGCTGCCCAGCATCACACCCAGTGCGGCATTGCCGCGCCGCCACACATCCGTGCCGACCTGCAGCACCGACGTATTTCCATCCACCGCCAACTGCCCACCCACAGCTGTGAAATCGGCATTGCTGCGGCCCACGCGCGCCCATGCGGCGCGTTCCTCGCCCATCGCCACCGCGCCCATGCGGTCGCTCAAGCGGTGCGCGAACATGTTCACTGCCGCCGACTGGTTGGCCAGATAGGCGCCCGCTTCCGGGCGCAGCACCGGCGGCGGATCTACCGGATCTACCGGATCTACCGGATCTACCGGGTCGATCGGGTCGATCGGGTCGATCGGGTCGATCGGATCCACCGGATCCGGGTCCGGGCCGGGGTCCACCACACAGCCCGGCGCGTTCGGGTCCTCCTCGCAGATATCGAACCACTGCGAACGCAGGTACCAGTTGCCATCATTCGGGTCCAGCAGGCCGCCTTTGAACAGGAAGTACTCGTAGGCACCGCCCACGGCACGGCCTGCCAATGCGTAATCCGCCAGCGACGCACCGTCGATGCGGATCAACTGGATACCGTCGAAGGTAGGGGCACCCACGCCACCGATATTGTTCACCACGATGGACGCATTGCCACTGGCATCACCGCGCACGTGCAGGCGATCGATGTCCGAGGTGTCACCGGCCAGCGCACCATTGAACAGGAAGGTGGCGCCTTCGCTGTGCAGGTCGCCGTCCACCGTCAACACGTTGAATCGACCGCTGCCATCAGACAGCGCGACCTGGCTGTTACGCACTGCCAGATCCTGCACGGTGGCATTGCCATTGAGTATCCACTGGCTGCCGTCATCCAGTGCCATGCCCTGCACAAGATGGGACGCACCATGCCAGCCCGCGTTGTTGGTCAACTGCACATGCACTTCAGACTGCGGCACCAGGCCGGCGTCTTCGTCCTCGGGGGTGATCACAATGTCGCCGATCATCACCGCGCCACTGTCCAGCTTCACATCGAAGCGCCCGGCCACGGCCGCATCCAGCGCCAGTGCAATGCCATTGCCGCCGGATACCACTGCGCCATTGGCCAGGGTCAGGCCGGGGTCGCGGCTGCTGCGCATCCAGATGCCACCGTGCTGGGCGCTGACCAGCGAGCCGCCATCGATGGAGAGCTTGCCATCGTTGTTCACCACCGCCGCCCACGCATCCTCGCCTTCGGTGCGCACGTGGGTGTTGGTCAGGCTCATCTCGCCCGTACCACCGGCCAGAACACCATAGGAACTGGCACCGTGCGTCGTTACCCAGCTGTCAGCCAGATTGACGGTAGCGCCTTCCCGCGAGATGACACCGATACTGCCCTCACCGTGGGTCGTGATGACCGCATCCTGCGCGTCCACCACCGGGCGCAGCAGGAGCGATCCCTCAGCGAACAGACCATGGCTGTTGTAGCCGCGAGCGGTCAGCTGGCTTGACTGCAATAGCACGCGGCCGCCACGGGTGTACAACGCGTTCTTCTGCGTACCGCCACTCACCACGGAGGAGCCGCCGCGAAGCGTGAGCATTCCGTCCTCCATCATGCGGATGCCATCGCCCGCAGAGGCCTCGATACGCGAGCCCTCCACCACGGCGGTGGAGCCGCGACTATTCAGATCAAGCCCCACGGCGGTGGCGCTGACGGTGCTTCCATACAGGAAGAGCTGGGAATTCTCCCGAATGAAAATGCCATGGTGCCCGCTCACCTGCGTGCCCTCCAGGGTGACCTTGCCGCCGCGCGAGGCAAAGGTGATGGCCGTGCTGTTGCTGCCCGCGGTGTGGATGCTGCCGCCCCGCATGTCCACCTCACCGGCTACGGTCATGCCAGGGCCGGAGCGCGCATGGTTCAGCTGGATATCGACATTGTCCAGGCTGACACTGCTGCCCGCCGCAACGCCCACGCCGCTCGATCCCGCACCCGTACCGTTGATCTGCGAATCGACCACGCTGACCTTGCCGCCGTTGCTGGCCGAAATGCCCTCACCGGCGGCGGCCATTTCAATGCGCACGCGCTCTGCCACGATCTCACCACCCGAGGCATCCAGCGCCTTGCTGGACGTGCCCTGCATCTCCACCACGCTGTCGCGCAGTTCAATGCGGCCTGCCTGTGCGCTGACACCCTTTCCCAGTGCGCCATGCATAGTGATGTGGACGTTGGATGCGTCGATCAGGCCACCGTCGGTCAGCAGGCCTGCGCCTTCGCCGGCATGAATGTTGATGCGTGTGCCTTCCAGCTGCGCCTTGCCCCCCGTGCCCACTGAAACGCCGGCAGCACCGTAGCCTTGGGTGGTGATGCTGCCTCCGCTCAACCTCAGGACACTGCCCCTGCCTTCAACGCGCGCAGCGGTGGCCCTCATGCCCTCGGTATGCAGGTTCACCTCACCCAGCGGAATGATCGAGCCGCCGTTGAGCACATGGAACGCGTGGCCAGCCGGGTTGCCCGGTTCAACCGGATCGGTGGTGCGGTAGTCGCCTGCGGCGGGTGTCTGCTCGTCACCATCGGCCACGACCTGCTGTGCGTGGGCGGGTGCGGCCAGCGCGACTGCCAGGGCGAAGGCCAGCGCGCAGCGGCGGGGGTGCATTGGGTGGGTCATTGCATGTCTCCAGAAAACTGCGAAACATGCTGAATGTGCGCATCTGCGGGATGAATCGAATAGGTTGCAACAGCGGGTGCGACCCGTTGTCGCAGTGCTGTCCGCGCCCTGAACTTCGCTCCAGGGCAAAGCACGCTTTGCAACTAATTGCATGGGATGTGGGTAGCCGCAGGCGGACACTGCAGGCCGAAAGAGACATTCCACATCGCCATCAAACAGGTGTGATCACATCTGCTTCACATAACAGGCACGTATACACCACCTGCCTGAACAGCTTGGCGATGGCAGTTTCCATTTCAATCGAGAGGAACTTCCGATGATCCGCCGTATGCCCTGCCGTACCCCCTCCCCTTCACTGCGACCGCTTGCACGCAGCCTGCTGCTGGCCCTGGCCACGCTTCCGGCTGGCGCTGCCTTGGCCGGTGACCTGGATGGGACCAAGCACACCGTCGTTGCCGGTGACCCGTCTGAAGACTGGCGGGTACGTAACGGCGGCGAGCTGACGCTGGCTACGGGTGCGCAGGCCGGTTACATCCAGGCCGAAGAGGATTCGCGTCTGGTGATGGACGGCGCAACCCTTACACGCCCGCTCAGCGGCCCGAACGCCGGCTTGAACCACGCCGTGCGGGTATTGGACGACGCCCAGCTCGAAGCCCGCAACACCACCTTCCTGGGCGGCGGGGTCTTCGTCGGCGGTGCCAGCGCGTCGGCCCATCTGGTGGACAGCCGCATCTTCGTATCTACCGCCAGTGGTAGTGCGGGGTCCACCACCGGTATCGACATCACCAGCGTGGGCGGCACGTTGTCTACGGACCCATCAATCACAATCGAGGGCACGCAGGTACAGGTGGAAGATGCCAGCGCCCCCCTTCGACCACTGAACAGCGGTATCGGCGCGCGAATGTCGTATGGCCGAGTGAACATTCTCAACGGCTCCTACGTCGAGGGCGCCAACGTAGGCGCCTTGATCGTGGGGCTGAATACTGGTGAAGGCGCAGGCGCCACGCCCCCGCAGCTGCGGATAGATGGTTCCACCGTGAAATCCGGCCGGGGCGCGGCCATTCGCGTGGCACCCTTCAGGGATGATTCGAATATGCAGATCACCGTTGCCAACGGATCCAACCTGATCAGCGGCGATGGCAATCTGCTGCTGGTGGAGTCCTACGATGGAAGCCAGGCCACCGGCGCGGCCAACATTAACTTCACCGTGGACGATTCGCGCCTGGCTGGCAACATCACCCTCGATCAAGCCACCGCCGCCAACAGCAGCCTCGACGTGTTCCTGCGCAACAAGGCGCAGATCGATGGCCGCTTCACCAATGTCACCACGGCCGACATCGACAGCGATAGCACCTGGCTGATGACCGGCGACAGCAATGTCGGCGCACTCACGCTGGGCGCTACCGGCACCGTCGCACTCGGCAACGGCAGTACCTTCAATACCCTCAACGTCGATACCTTCACCGGCAACGGCGGCACCCTGCTGTTCAACACCCAGCTGGGCGATGACACCTCGGCCACCGACAAGCTGATCGTCAGCGGCGACACCAGCGGCCAGGCCAACGTGCGCGTGGTCAATGCCGGCGGTGCCGGCGCCAAGACCGATAAGGGCATCGAGCTGATCCGCGTGGGCGGTGCGTCCAACGGCCAGTTCGATCTGCAGGGGCGCGCCGTGGGTGGCCAGTACGAGTACTTCCTGTTCAAGGACGCCACCAACGGCGGCTGGTACCTGCGTTCGGAGCTGGCCACCGTGCCGGACCCGTGCGTGGTGGACCCGACCCTGCCGCAGTGCAAGCCGATTGTGGACCCGGTGGACCCGGTTGATCCGGTCGACCCCACCCCCGTGCTGCGCCCGGAAACCGGCGCCTACCTGGCCAACCAGTTCGCGGTGGACCAGCTGCTGCGCCATGGCTGGCGTGACCGCCAGGGTGGCAGCTTCAGCGACGACGGTGTGCGTGGTTGGGCGCGCGTGGATGCCAACCAGAGCAAGTTGGGCGCGGTGAATGACCAGCTGGACCTGCGCGTGGACCGCTCACGCGTGCAGCTGGGTGCGGACATGGGCGTGTTCGACAACGGCCGTGGCCGCCTGGGTGTGATGGGTACGCTGGCGCAGTCCAGCGCGACCTCGCGTTCCGAGCTGACCGGCTACAGCGCCAAGGGCAAGGTGGAAGGCGGCGCGCTGGGCGTGTACGGCAGCTGGAACAACGATGCCCTGTACGTGGATGCCAGCGTGCAGCGTGGCCAGTTCCGCAACCGCGTGCAGGGCGAAGGCCTGGCCGAGGAGCGTTACGACTCGGATATCTGGCAGAGCGCGCTGGAAGCCGGTTACCGCATCGGCATCGGCCAGATCGGCACTACCGCCGTGAGCCTGCAGCCGGAACTGCAGCTGATCTACACCAACACCAGCACCGACCGCCACGAAGAAACCAACGGCACCGTGGTGCGCGCGCTGGACAACAACGGCCTGTCCGGCCGCCTGGGCCTGCGCCTGCAGGGCGAAGGCCACAGCACCGCTGGTGCCTCGGTCAGCCCGTATGTGGTGGCCAACTGGTACCGCGATGGCGCCAACAACGGCATCGCCTTCGATGATGAAGTGCTGAAGGCCGGCATCCCGCGCAATCGCTATGAACTGAGTGCTGGTGCGCGCGTGCAGTTCCGCAGCGGACTGAGTGCGTGGGGTGGTTTCGGTGTGATGCGCGGTGATCATGGCTACCGCGAAGCCACGGGCAACCTGAGCGTGGCCTACAAGTGGTAAGGCAGAACTGAAACGGCGCCGGAGCAATCCGGCGCCGTTCTGCTTTCTGTAGAGTCGAGCTTGCTCGACTGTTGTCGGCCGCAGTCGAGCATGGCTCGACTCTACACAAAGCAGTCGAGCAAGCTCGACTCTACAGGTGACCATCGACATCGGCACGGGCGCGGCATACCACGTGCATTTTTCTGACGATCACGCGTAGCAGGTCTGATTCAACGAACGACCCCGTATGTCGTGCGAACCAGCCCATCGTCTGTCACGTGACTCCCCCGCACCACGAGTTGCAGCTCGGTTTCCAACTCACCGAACAAGGAACGCCCCGCCCCAAGCACGACGGGTGCGACCGAGATCGTCAGCTCGTCGACCAGATCCGCGCGCAGAAACGCTTGTATGGTGCGGCCGCCATCGATGTACACGTCCTGGACGCCCAGTGTCTCAAGAAGCCGGCTCGCGTCCTCGACAGATCCTGTCACTCGCACACGCGGGTCATCGATCTGGCCACGCGTCGTCAGCACGACCACCTGCATGCCCTCAAACGGCCACTGGTCAAACCCGATGACCGTCTCGTAGGTGGCCCGCCCCATGACGATGGCGTCGATGTTCTCAATGAACGTGTCCCAGATCAGCGCTGGATGCTCGATCGCCGCGTTGACGTTGTGGTGACGTGCTGGCAAGTCGGTCAGCCAATCAAGCGTGCCGTCGTCGCGGGCAATCTTGCCGTCGAGACTTGTACCGATGAATACCCGTCCGCGCCAGGTTCGAGCCGTAGTCATTTCCATCTCCATCAATCGGTCGGGGGTGAGAGGGTACAGGCTCAAGCCGACGCGACAATACCCCGTTGTCGCTTTTGACCTTGAGCGTCGTATATCGACACTCCTAGACTCACGACCCGCTGGATTCCCGAGCATCGAATCGAGCAACGCAGCACCACTTGGTCCATCTGACCACGACGGGCTAAAGCCATCCTCCCCAGCCATCGGTAACTCACATGAAACGCGCTACCCGTCTTCTTCTGCTCCTGTCCATTGGCCTTCTTGCGGCATGTGATGCCATCCCGGATACGCGCGGCTATATCTATCCAAATGACCGCTATCTGGCGGAAAACGTAGCAAAGTGGAACAGCATGGTCGACGCGGTTAACACCTGGAACGACGGCCCATGGGCAGAGGAGTTCCATGAGGCAGTTGATAGCGGGGATGACTTATCCAAGTTTCGCTTTCGACTGCAGAATGCACACAAGGACGCCGTCGAGCGGCGAGTATCTGCAGCACGCATGACACATCGCTCTGAGGCAGATGATCTGCACCAGCATCTGCTTGCATCGCTGCAGAGCACTGAAGACATGTTCTCCATCATGGTGTCCCTCGCAGAGCTGCCGGCCGGCTACACCACAGAGCAATCTGCATCGATTCTGGCGCGTTTGGAACCTGCCATTGAGCGTATGGATGCAGATCTCCAAAGGCTGAGTGATGCTCAGGACGCCTTTGCCAAGTCGGAGAAAATCCGGCTCACGACCAGTGACCCCACCCGTCACTAGAACCGACTCATGGGTCGACGCGACCGCATTGAAGACGGATCAACCTGCAACTTGTTGTATCGCATACGCCAAGCACGGTCGATACGATCAGTGCCCCGTACATCATCCATCTTCAACATGATCAATCTTGCACTGCGCCCCTATCGCCTGTTCACCTGTTTCAAAGGACGATCATCGAGGCGAGAGTTCTGGCTCTTCTTCCTTCTTCAACTCATGGTGAACATTCTGATCGTTGGGACAATTGCATACGCCTCCCGACACGTGCCGCCCACCGCGCCCGCAGAAGGCGTGCGATTGAACGATCTGCTTGCATACGTTTGGTTTGGCTACATGCTGTTGAACGTCGTTCCGTTCTATGCGCTTGTCGCGCGCCGATTCCGCGATCTCGGCCAATCCGGGTGGATGTGCCTTACGTTCATGATCCCCGCACTTGGACCCGCCTTTGTGCTGTGGCAGATGCTTCTCACCGGCCAAGAGGGCGATAACCTCTATGGACCTGCGCCACGATAAGCCCGTCCTCATATCTTGTAGAGCCGAGCGCACGCTCGGCTGCAGAGAATGTCGCGATCTGCACGCATTGACGGCTTTCGCCACGTCGCTGTAAACATTCGTACTTTTTCTACTTTCCAACTTTTCTCATTGGCAGCACGGGCGCTGCGTGCAAATCATGTGCGGCCACCGACAATGGGTGGCACGGGCTTGCAATCCCGTTTGGTAACACCAGTTACGCTTGTCTGCCGGCGTCGCCCATCCCCTGTGGGTGACGTCGGCAGGCATTCTGCCCGCCCATCTATGGCGGGCGGTGCGTGGGGGCCTCGTGCCCGCCGGCGTTTTGACTGGAGTTACCACCGGTATTGCAACCACGCATCGTCCGCCGCCCTTGCTGTTAAGCAGGGCGGCTCCTTCGCGTAACGCATAAGGAAGCCATCATGAGCGCCAATCGCTACCCGTTCCTGTTCGCCACCCTGGGCGATCTTGCCAACCAGCTACCCGCCGAGATTGCCGAACCGCTGGAAACCACGCTCGCCGCCAACCCTGCCGCCAATGGCATCAACTTGCTGGACTGCCTGCAACGCATCCGCGATGTGGAAGCGGCCGATGGCCAGCCTTTGCTGCGGAAAGGCCGCGCGCCTGGCCAGTGCGTGGCGCTGGCGCGCATCAACCGCGCCAATGCCGGGCTTACGGTGTTGCTGGAACTGCTGCACGCCAGCGAGCGGGTGCGCGTGGATGGCGAAGAAGCGCAGCAGGTGGGCAACGACGTGCGCGAGGGCCTGCTGCTGGCCTGCCGTGGGTTGTCTGAATATGTGGATGAGCAGGTGCAGGCCGCCTGAGGTGTGGCGCCGGGCATGGCCCGGCGCTACCAGCGGGGCTACAGGCGCATCATTGCCGCCGGGGCGCCCGACCGCCAAACGTCCGCTGCACGATGACAAAGAACAGCGGCACGAACACCAGGCCCAGCAGCGTGCCCACAAACATCCCACCCAGCACGCCGGTGCCGATCGCCCGCTGCGCGCCCGAACCTGCGCCGCTCGCCAAGGCGAGGGGCAGCACGCCAAGGCCAAACGCCAACGAGGTCATGATGATCGGCCGCAGGCGGTCCCGCACGGCATGCAGCGTGGCATCAACCAGTTCGGCACCGTTGTGCATGTGCTCCCTCGCGAACGCGACAATCAGGATCGCATTCTTGCTGGTCAGGCCCACGGTGGTCAGCATGGCCACCTGGAAATAGATGTCCCGTTCCAGCCCGACAAGCGTGTTGGCCAGTACCGCGCCGAGGATGCCCAGCGGGGCCGCCAGCAGCACCGCTGTGGGGATCGTCCAGCTCTCATACAGGGCGGCCAGACACAGGAACACCACCAGCAGTGACAGAACAAACAGCAGCAGCGCCTGTGCCTGTGACGCCCGCTCCTGCACAGCACTGCCCGTCCATTCCACGCTGAAGCCCGCAGGCAACTGCTTGGCCAACCGCTCGATTTCCGCGATCGCCTGGCCCGACGCCACACCCATCGCCGGCTCGCCCTGGATCTCCATCGCAGACACTCCGTTCTGCCGCTCCAGCCGTGGGGACGCATGTGACCAGTCCGCACTGGCGAAGGAGGCAAAGGGCACCATGCTGCCGTCTTCATTCTTCACGGACCAGCGGTTCAGGTCGTCCTTTTTCATCCGGAAGGGAGCGTCTGCCTGTACGTACACGCGCTTGGTGCGCCCGCGATCCACGAAATCGGCCACGTAGCGCCCGCCCCAGGCAGCACTCAGGGTGCCAAGGGCAACCGCCGGGTCCAGGCCATGCGAACGTGCGCGGGCAGCATCCACGTCCATCTTGAGGACGGGCATGTCGACCATGCCGTTGGCCCGCATTCGAGCCAGTCTGGGATTCTTTCCAGCGAGGGCGAGCAACTGGTCGCGCGCCGCAGCCAGGGCAGCATGTCCCTGCCCCGCGTCGTCCTTCAGGAAGAAGCTGAACCCGGAAACCGTACCCAGGCCGGGCACGGGCGGGGGCGAGAGCACATGCATGCTGGCATCCCCGTGCAGGGCGAGCGCGCTCGATGCGCGCGCCACGATGGCGTCTGCCGAATCCGCGCCGGACCGCACAGACCAGTCTTTCAATCGCAGGAAGGCCAGGCCGGCGTTCTGGCCCATGCCTGCGTAGTTGTAGCCGGCAACGGTGAACATCGATTCGACAACCGGATCCTGCTCGAGGAAGTAGGTTTCGACGAACCTGAGTGCCTTCTGCGTTCGCGCAAGCGTGGCCCCGGGCGGCGTCTGCACCATCACCACCAGGGTTCCCTGGTCCTCATTGGGCAGGAACGAGCTCGGCAGGCGCACGAAGAGCACTGCCATCAGTGCCGTCAGCGCGGCAAACAGCAGCAGGAAACGCCATGGGCGATGCAGTACGCCATTCACCCCACGCTGGTAGAGGGCGCTGGTGCGATCAAAGCACTCGTTGAACCTGCCAAACCATCGCCCGATCCATCGCCCCTTGCCGGTGCCTGGATGGCCGTGCGCTACCGGCTTCAGCAGCGTGGCGCACAGCGCCGGCGTCAATATGATCGCCACGATGACCGAGAGCGCCATGGCCGAAACCAAGGTGGCAGTGAACTGGCGGTAGATGACGCCGGTTGCCCCGTCCATGAAGGCCATCGGCACGAACACGGCGGAGAGCACCACGCCAATGCCAACCAGTGCGCCGGTAATCTGCCCCATCGACTTCCGCGTGGCATCACGCGCCGAAAGCCCCTCCTCCACCATGATCCGCTCGACATTCTCGACAACCACGATCGCATCGTCCACGAGCAGGCCGATGGCCAGCACCATGGCAAACATCGTCAGCATGTTCACCGAGAAGCCCATGACCGCCAGGATGCCAAACGTGCCCAGCAGCACGACCGGCACTGCAATGGTCGGAATCAGAGTTGCCCGCAGGTTCTGCAGGAACAGGTACATCACCACGAAGACCAGGACGATGGCCTCCAGCAGGGTCTTGATCACGCCCTGGATGGACAGCCGGACGAAAGGTGTCGTGTCGTAGGGAACGACGGCCCGGACACCTGCGGGCATACCGGGACCGAGCGCCGCCACGGCGTCATCAACGGCCGCGCGGGTCTCGAGTGCATTGGCCCCGGGCGCCAGTGAGACGCCGATACCGGCCGCCGGCTTTCCGTTCAGACGGTTGCCAAAGTCATAGCTCTCCGCCCCCAGTTCGACCCGGGCTACCTCGCCCAGGCGCAGTACGCCACCATGCGCTTTGCTGCGGATGACCACCTGGGCGAACTCGGCAGCGGTGCGCATGGGCGACGCCCCCTCGATGAAGGCGCCCAGCTGCTGGCCCTCGACGGCGGGTGCGCCGCCCAACTCCCCCAGCGGTACCTGCAGGTTCTGCGCACCGATTGCGCTGACCAGCTCATCCACCGACAGGTTGTAGCGATCCATCCTGACCGGATCGAGCCAGATACGCATCGCGTACTTGCCACCAAACTCCCGTACCTGGCCCACGCCAGGCACCCGCCTGATGGCATCCACCACCGTCGTACCGACATAGTCGGCAACGTCGGCCTCGCTCAACCGCCCGTCTTCAGAGACGAATGCGAGCATCTGCAGATAGTCGCCACTCGACTTGGTCACCGCCAGCCCGCGGCGCTGCAGGGCCTCGGGCAGCGATGGCATCGCCAGCTGGACGCGGCTCTGTACCTGGGTCTGCGCCTGGTCCAGATCGATGCCGTTGCGGAACACAAGGGTGATCATCGCGTAGCCACCGTAGGAGTAGCTTTGCGAGGAGAAGTGCAGCATGCCTTCAAGGCCACCCAGCTGCTGTTCCACCACCTGTACCACCGTCTCCTGGATGACACTGGCCGATGCACCCGGGTAGATTCCGGTGATGGTGATGGTCGGTGGTGCAACGTCCGGGTACATGGCCACCGGCATGCGGGCCAGCGCCAGGCCGCCGGCCAGCATGATCAACAGTGAGATGACCCACGCAAGCACGGGGCGGTCGATGAAGAACCGCGACATCAGCCCTCCCCAACTTCAGCAGCGGCTTCCAACGGCGCAACGCGGATGCCCGGCTGCAGCTTGTGCAGACCCTGCACGGCAATGCGCTCACCCGCGCTCAGGCCATCTTCCACCAACCAGCGCTCACCCAGTGCCCGCCCCAGCTGCACGGTCCGGCGCGACACCTGTCCGCTGCTGTCGACCACCATGACATGGGTTTCGCCGTTGGCCTCCCGCGTCACGGCCTTCATGGGCACCAGCACGGCCTCGCGGCGCACCCCGGCACCGAGCGTGGCCGAAACATACATGCCGGGCAGCAACATGCCGTCGGGGTTGGCGACCCGCACCCGCAGGCCATAGGTGCCCGTTGCAGGGTCCACGCTCACATCAGAGAACTGCAGCGTGCCGGCACGATGGAGGGCACTGCCGTCCTCCAGGCGGATAGCCACGGGCAGCGCTCGATTGTCCTGCAGGTGGCCATCGGCGAGATCACGACGGAGCTGCAACCATTCCGCTGCGGATTGGGACAGGTCCACATACATCGGATCCAGCCCGCGCACCGTCGCCATGGCAGTGGGCTGGTGAGAGGTGACCAACGCGCCTTCCTTCACATGGGACCGTCCGATCCAGCCACTGATGGGGGCAACGATGCGTGCGTGCCCCAAGGCAACCTTCGCCGTCTGCAGCGATGCCATGGCCCGCTTGATGTCTGCCTCTGCGCGCTCATAAGCGGCAGTCGAGCGTTCCGCCTGCTGCTGGCTGACCATTTGGATGCCCGCCAGCTGCTTCAGCCGCACGGCCTCCTTGCGTGCAGCAGCGCAGGTGGCATGGGCATGCTCCAGGCGCGCCATTGCATCGTCACGGGTTGCACGCAGGGTGGCGTCGTCAAGCTGGTAGAGCGGCTGCCCCGAGACGACCTGGCTGCCCTCTTCGAACAGGCGCCGGGCGACGATGCCATCGGCCTGGGGGCGGACTTCCGCCTCGTGGGCAGCGGCCACTCTGCCGGGAAGCACGACGTGCAGTTCAGCGTCTTCAGCGGTCAGAGTCTGAACCTCCACGGTAACAGGTGCATCCTCTTTCTCCGGGCCAGAGGGCGTGCATGCGGTGAGGAAGGTGATCAGCGCGAGCAGAGGCGCGCGCTTGAATGGCAACTGCATGGGTGATGCTCCATGAGGTAATGGAACTCCGCGTGGACGAGCGCAGCGGAGGGCGGCGCGTCATTCAACTTTTTTGAGTTCTCACTTCCTATGAAGAAACTTGCAAAACGCCCGCCCGATGCCACCGTGATTCAGCCGCCGGCATGCATGCCGCGCCGCAAGCACGGACGTGGTGAGGTAGATAAAGCAACGGCGCCGGAGAAATCCGGCGCCGTTCTGCTTTCTGTAGAGTCGAGCCTTGCTCGACTGCTGTTCGGCCGGACTACGGTAATTCCCACGCTGCGCGTGACGAGTCGAGCATGGCTCGACTCTACAACGGCAACCTCAACACCACCATGGCCCCACCCATGCCCGAATCAGCAATATCCACCGTGCCGTTGTGGCGCTCCACGATGGTCTTGACCATCGCCAGGCCCAACCCGAACCCTCCGCTGCCTTCGCCCAACCGCACATACGGCATGAGAACGCGCTCGCGGAATGCAACAGGAATGCCGGGGCCATCATCCTCCACGCGGATGCACATGCGCTCGCCTTCCACCTGCGCGTGAAAACTCACCCGATCACGCGCATGCCGCGTCGCATTGGCCAGTACGTTGCGCAGTGCCAGTTCCATTGCCAGGGCATGCGCATTCACCACCAACCCTGATGCACAGCGGCAGCGAATCACCACCGCTGTGCGAGCCTGCACATGCGCCACCACCGCGCCCATCAACGCGGGCAATGCCACCTCGCTGCGGTCGACCAACGGCATACGGCCGAACCGGATGTACTCGATACCCGCGGTGCTCAATCCATCCAGGTGCTGGATATCGGTCTCGACCTCGCGCAGCAGCGCGTCATGCTCCACCACATCCTTGCGCGCGGCCTGCAGCAGGCTGGCGGTGAATCGGATGCGTGCCAGCGGCGTGCGCAGTTCATGCGCCATCGCCTGGCCCATCAACCGCTGGCCATCCAGCAGCAGGCGCATCTGCTCGGCCATGTCCTGCAACGCCAGCGCCAGCGGCTTCAACAGCGCTGTGCGCATGGGTGGCACCGGATGCTCGAAGCAGTTCGCACGCAGGTGCCCCACCGCCCGCTGCAGCGTGCGGATGTCATGCCACAGCCGGTGGATGAGGAAGTAGAGCGGTACGGCCACGGCAGTGGCCAGCGCCAACCACAACCCGATCCATGTCACCTGCCCTTCCACCTCCACCGGGGCGTCGGTCCAATCGCCCACCGCCAGCACGCAATCTCCTGTGCCCAGCCGACGGTAGCTTCTGCCTTCTTCCAGCACCACCGCACCCGGCACCCGCTGCAGACGACGGCGATCGTCCGGCGCCAGCGTATCGGGCAGCTCATTCAAGGCCAGCAACTGCAGTGGGTAGCCGGTCTCGTGCTCGATGGCGCGAAGCAGCGCACGCCGATCACCCTGCGGCTGGGCCAACAGACGCTCACCCAGCATGGCGTGTACCCGCCTGGCTTCGGCATGTTCGGCCCTTTCATGGGTGGTCTGCGCCCAGCGCATCCACAGTTCGGTGCCTGCATACAGCAATGCCACCTGTGCCAGCAGGAACACCGCGCAGTAGCGCGCGTAGAGCCGAAGCGGCCCAGGGCTGCGCCGTGTCATTGCCAGCCGGACTGGCTGAAAAGATAGCCCTGCCCGCGTACCGTCTTGATCCGCGTGGCATCCAGGTCGGTATCGCCCAGTTTGCGGCGCAGGCGCGAAATGCGCGCATCGATGGAGCGATCCATGCCGTCGAAACCGATCCCACGCAGCTGCTTGAACAGGTGGTCGCGGCTGAGGATGCGGCCTGCATTGCTGGCCAGAATGGACAGCAGATCAAACTCCGATGTGGTCAGCAGCACCGGCTCCTGCCCCAGCAGGACATCGCGCGAGGCCAGATCGATGCGCAGCTGGCCGAACAACAACAGGTCACCCTCGTCACTGCTCTGCGAGCGCCGCAGATGCGCGCGCAGCCGCGCCAGCAGCAGCCGCGGCTCCACCGGCTTTGAAATGTAGTCATCGGCACCCAGTTCCAGCCCCAGCACCTGGTGGATGTCGTCGGCGCGAGCGCTGAGAATGCACAGCAGACCTTTGTAACCGGGGCGGATGGCACGGCACAGATCCAGGCCGTCCATGTCGGGCAGGCCCAGGTCCAGCAGCACGATATCCGGTGGATCGGCGGTGATGGCATCCAGCGCACTGGCGCCATCGCAGACGCGCTGCAGCTCGAAGCCGTGCCCCTGCAGGTAGCGCACTACCAGGCTGGCAAGGCGATCATCATCTTCGACCAGAAGCAGTCGGGTCATGTCGCGTCCTCCCTTCAACTCCCGGCATGCTAGTAACTGCGGATAGCGGTGATGAGCGGCAATTGCGTCATTTCATTTCGCCGTTCCTGCTGCGTTAATCGCACAGCCTTGGCGCGGTTACACACCGTCGCACACCGTCTTTTCCGCGACACGCAGGCACCTGCAATGCGCTGAGGAACGCGCCGAACGGTGGCGGCAGGATGACGACTCCACACCAACGGAGTTTCTCCATGCGTATGCCAGTTGCCTCCCTCGTCCTCGCTCCCTGCCTGCTGCTGGCCGCCCACGCCAGTGCGCAATCCACCGACCGTGACGGACTGTATGGTTTCGTCGGTGTGGGTTCGCACAGCGTCAGCATCCCGGCAAGCAACGTGAAACCGCAGTACAAGAACAGCGAATGGAAGCAGAGCAAGATCGGCTTCCAGACCGGTGCCGGCTATCGGTTCAACGACCACTTCGCGCTGGAAGCGGCCGTGTTTGGCCAGGACGGCGGCCGCACGGCCCGAAAGCCCACCCAGGCCGGTGATACCCACGTACGCAGCAGCAGCCGTGGCGTGACCTTTTCAGGCGTGGGCCTCGTTCCGCTGGGCGAACGCTTCGAGCTGTTTGGCCGCGCAGGCATCGGCGCGATGCGCACCTCACTCACGGCCACCACAGTCGATTTCGACCACAAGGCCCAATCAGGCACATTCGCACTGCAGTACGGTCTGGGTGCAAATGTTCGGCTTGGAGATCGCAGTTTCGTTCGCACGGAATGGACGGTACTGCGACCCACTGGCAAAAGCCCCTCTGCCGCTGCGCTGGGTGGCGATAGGGTGATGACCTCGCAGTTCAACGTGGCCTACGGCATGCACTTCTGAGCACGCATTTGTAGAGTCGAGCCATGCTCGACTGCTCTTCTGCGTGTGGTGAGTCGAGCATGGCTCGCCTCTACAGGGTTTGTCGTATTCGGCACGCAGCGCGTTCTACTGCCTGCCAACGACCCGATTCCGATTCTTTCGAACTTTACGATTTTTCTCATTGGCAGCCAAAGCGCTGCGTGCAAATCATGTGCGGCCACCGACAACGGGTGGCACGGGCTTGCAATCCCGTGGGTTGGTTAGTTGTTTACGCTTGTCTGTCGGCGTCGCTCATTCCCTGTGGGTGGCGCCGGCAGGCATTCTGTCCGCGCACTTATGGCGGGCGGTGCGTGGGGGCCTCGTGCCCGCCGGCAAGTCAACACCAACCCCCGGTATTGCAACCACGCATCGTCCGCCGCCCTTGCTGTTAAGCAGGGCGGCTCCTTCGCGTTACGCATAAGGAAGCCATCATGAGCGCCAATCGCTACCCGTTCCTGTTCGCCACCCTGGGCGATCTTGCCAACCAGCTGCCCGCCGAGATTGCCGAGCCGCTGGAAACCACGCTTGCTGCCAACCCTGCGGCCAATGGCATCACCTTGCTGAATTGCCTGCAACGCATTCGCGATGTGGAAGCAGCCGATGGCCAGCCCTTGCAGCGGAAAGGTCGTTCGTCTGGCCAGTGCATGGCGCTGGCACGCATCAACCGCGCCAACGCCGGGCTGACGGTACTGCTGGAACTGCTGCACGCCAGCGAGCGCGTGCGCGTGGATGGCGAAGAGGCGCAACAGGTGGGCAACGACGTGCGCGAGGGCCTGCTGCTGGCCTGCCGGGGGTTGTCGGAGTACGTGGATACGCAGGTCTACGTGGCCTGACCGGTACCGCCGCGCCTTCTGTAGAGTCGAGCTTGCTCGACTGCTCTTGGCC
>NZ_JASJSU010000006.1:0-9708 GCF_030237045.1 Stenotrophomonas maltophilia group sp. Smal17 | reverse complement strand
AGTCGAGCAAGCTCGACTCTACAAAAGCGGGCCTCAGCGGTATGTAGCGGTGATCACCGCCTGCCCTTCCACCACACCGCCGTGCAACGTGCCCGTCTCGCGGTAGTAGCGCGCAGCCAGGGTGATGTTCTGCTTTCCGTTCTGGGTGAGCGGAATCGTCCAGGGCCGGCCCAGCACTACCGGTGCGCCCCCAAGCAGCAGCTCCACACGAACAGCACCGGCGGTGCTGTTCGCGGTGGGCGCAAGACGGCTGCCGGTGTTGCCCGGCAAGTTGGCATCGGTAAGCACCATTTCCACCGGGAAGGCGCCGTTGCAGTCCATCACCACGTCGAAGGTGCGTTCACCTGCGAAGCGACCGCTGGCCGGAAGATCGGCCACCCCCACATCCACCAGCGTGACCGGCGTGTCAGACAATGTGCAGGTCGGCACTTTCAGGTTGGCGGTCACGGTGAACGTATCGCTTTTAACCCACTGCGGGTACAACGGTGAAACACGGCTGATCGGGCCGAGTAGCGTGGAAGGAACGGGCTGCATGATGCCGCCACGAGAGATGGCAGCAACCTGCACGATCGATCCACGGCCGGAAGAATCGAAGCCCTTTGAGGGGAAATGAACGGTCCCGCGTATGTCCAGCGGGACATAGTCATCTCTGATGCTTCCCGACCCTGTCCATACCTGATGCCGGAAGATCAGCAGTGGAGATCGTGGGTACGCAATCAACCCGAAAGCTGGATAGCTCTGACCGTCCAGGCTGACATTGCGGACAAACTGCAGCCCGGGGAGCGATGAGGTGACATCCATCGGAACAACCGCCATGGACGTGCAACCAGTCAGAAACTGCGCATTGGCGCCGCTTCCGCTCTGCCAGTTGGCCACCATTTTGTCCTGTTCCGCATCGTCCCAAGCCTCAATGACGAGGTTAACCGGCGTGCCTGTGTTGTGCTGCCCGGTGCAGGCAACCGCAGATGCCGAAGCCAAAAGACCCAGAGCAATCCACACGCAATGATTGCGCAGGGGGCGGCGCCGGTAATGGGCCTTCTTCAAATGAATTTCCAACGCAATGCCTCGTTCGGAACTGAAGTTGCTATCGGTAGGTGGCGGTGATCACCGCCTGCCCTTCCACATCGCCAATCTTCAGTGCACCCGGCACACGGGTGTAGCGCGCCTGCAGATCGATGTTCTGTTCACCGTTGCCCGATGTGCCGTGGTCCCATTGCTGGCCGAGGTTCACCGGTACGCCGTTGCGCAGCAGTTCTACTTGCACGCCCTCCGCTGTCGCATGCGCAGTCGGCTTCAGCAGACTGCCGGTGGCGGTGGGATCATTCGCATCGGTCAGCGTCAGCTTCACCGGAATGCCGGCCGCTTCGCACTGCATCTTCACCGGGAAGGTCTGCTCACGGCTGCTGTCACCCACCGCACGCACTACGTCAGCACTGATTTCGGTGAGCGTGAACGCCGCATCGCTGAGGGTGCAGGTGGGTTGCTGGATGTTCACTGTCACATACACCACGTGCCGGTTGGAGTAGGTGAACTGGGTGTGCTGCGCCACTTCGGTGCCGAGCTGGGTCAGCGGTACTGGCTGCATGCCTGCACGCGCCACCACACCCAGGTGCGGGTAGGAAAACAGTTGATTCCCGGTGGCCGAATAGGAGGTCACCGGCGTTCCCACCCCTTCCTTGGCGGGAATGCGCTCGAAACCACCATCAACGCCGGGATTGGAGGTTTTAATGTTCATCGGGAAGAAGAACAGAGGCGAAGTCGCGCTCAGCTCATACGTGACATAGGTCTTGCCTTGATAGTCGATGGTCGATACGGCCTTCAGGCCGATTCCTTCCAGCGACACTTCCAACTGATGCGCTCGCGGCGTGCCACAGCCATTCATCCAGGTGGCCGGGCCGGAGAGCATGGTGATGCTGCCCGGCGCATCGGTCGAATTAAGATTGGCGGTCAGATAAACCGTGTTGGTGCCCGACGATGTACAGGCCATGACATGGGCGCTTGCCAGTGACAGCAGCACCGCAACGACGACGCGCAGGCGGGTGCGGGCACTGGAACGAAGAAGTTCGGGCTGTTTCACGGTGGCACTCCTCCGACTACTTGTAATCAGCGGTAACGGTGATCTGGGTGCTGACTGCGCCTGCGACCAGCGGCGTGCCTGCCTTTCGGTAATAGCCGCTGCGCATATCCAGCTTGGCCGTGGCCGCACCATTGACGGGGATGGTTTTCTTGGCGGCCTTCTTCAGGAACGCAGTGCCGGTAGTGCCATCCAGCAGCGCTACGGCCACACCGGTCGCCGCGCCGGTGGATGCGCCGTTCTTCCAGTGCCCATCCTGTGCGGCATCATCCGTACCGTCGAAGCTCAGCTCGATGCTGCCCACGCCCACGCAGCCGGTGAAGTTCAGCACGGCCGGTTTCAGCCCGTTGTCATGCCCGGCCTTCAGATCGGTGGCGTCGATATCAGCCAGCGCCACGGGCACATTGGCCATGGTGCAGGTGCCCGGCAACACCTTGCCGGTAACGGTGATGTTGGCCGAATCAGCATGGGCCAGTGGGGCGGCGCCGAACAAGAGTGCGGCAAACAGCGCGTGCGAGGTTTTCATTGGGAAGCTCCGGTAGTTGAAGAGGAAACATCTTCGGCCAGCCCTTCCCGGGCTGGCGCCAGACAGCGCGCCTGGGCCCAGTACTGCCCGTGCGCATCCGGGGTGTCAGGCATGGCGTAACGCAGGCGGCAGGCGATGCCGTCTTCGGTCTGCACGTGCACCAAACCGGTGTTTTCCAGCCCACGCAGGGCCACCACACCGCCCTGCCCGACCTGGCCCAGCACACGCCCATCGGGATGGGCAATCTGCGCGCCGTAGGGCAGTGGCTGGCCGTCGGCATCGCTGGCGTCGATCAGCCACAGGCGATCGTTGCGGGTCTGGAAGCTGACCTTGACGATGCTGCCGGCGCTGGGCGCCACGCGCTGCGAGCTGGCCTGCACTTCCACGTCCAGCGGCAGTGCGGCGGTGTCCAGCTGTACCTGGTTCCAGCGGTACGGGCTGGTGTAAGGCAGCACGGCGTAGCCATTGCCGGCCACGGTAACGGTGCGACCACTGCCCACCTTCGCACCCTGCGCGCCCTGCGCTTCCACCAGCGCGAAGCTCTCGCCCAGCGATGGGCCGAAGTTGATGCCACCCCGATGCAGTACCACGCTGCCGGTGGCCCCGGCATTGAAGCTGCTGCTGCCGTTGGCGTGGCTGTAACCGGCGCTGAGATCGGCCTGGCTGCCCTGGTAGCTGGCGTAGGCGTTGTAGCCGCTGCTGCCTTGGCCGCGGTTGCCCGACAGGCTGTAGGACAGCGCGCGGTCTTCGCCCAGGTTGCCGTTGACACCCAGCTGCTGCTGGCTGCCCAGGCGGCTGTCGCTGTAGGTGGCGGTGGCACGCGGCGCGTTGCCACTGCGGCCCAGCGGCACGCTCAGCATGAATGACAGGCGCGTATCGGGTGCGCCGTTGGCCATGCGGTAGCGCGTGGCAGACAGCGTGTAGTTGGCGCTGCGGTAGCTGCTGTGGAACCCCAGCTGCAGATCGTTCTGCTTGCCGGGGCGGTTCCAGTAGGCCACGTGGCCGCCGCTGACATACAGCTGGCTGCGCTGGCCAACGCGCTGCGAGAAGTTCACCTGGAAGCGCTGGCGGGTGCGCATGACGAATGCATCGGCGGCCTGCGGGCGGTCGAACGACAGCTGCGAGACATCGGTGAGGGTGAGGAAGCCCTCGGTGCTGTAGCGGTACGCGGCCAGGCCCAGGTTGGTGCCGGTACGCGCCACGCTGCGCTGGTAGTTCAGGCGATAGCTGCGGCCGCTCTGCGCGGGCAGGCCAGGCACGTTGGCACGGGCGTGGGTGATATCGGCACCGATGGCGCCGAACGGTGTGTTGAACGCCGCGCCGGCCAGGCCGGCCTGGTAGTGCTCGGCTACCTGCACGCCGCCCAGCAGGGTCATGCGGTTGCTGACGCCGCGCGCGTAGGTGCCTTCGGTGAAACGCAGGGTGTTCTGCGCCAGGCCGGTATTGCGCAGCTCGCCCGCGGTCACGCTGAACCGCTGGCTGCCTTCGCGCAGTGCCTGCGGCACGGCAGAGAACGCCACGGTGAAGCGCTCTTCGCGGCCATCGGCTTCGGTGACGGCTACTTCCAGATCGCCACTGCCGGCGTTGGGATAAAGATCGTCGATGGCGAACGGACCGGGCGCCACCGTGGTTTCGTACAGCACCGCGCCGTTCTGGCGGATGGTGACGCGAGCGTTGCTCTGTGCCACGCCACGCACCACCGGCGCATAGCCACGCAGTGAATCGGGCAGCATGCGTTCGTCGGTGCTGATGCGCACACCGGTGAAACCGACGCTGTCGAACAGTTCGCCACCGGTGTTGGCCTGCCCCAAGGTGAGCTGGCTGTTCCAGCGCGGCAGATCGCGCTGCAGCGTGCTGTTGAGTGTGGTGAAGTGTGTGCCCTGCGGGCTGTGGCTGAGCGAGCTGCGGTGGCGCAGCCGCCATGCCCCCAGGTTGAGGCCGGTGGTGATGCCCGCGTAGGTGTTCTGCTGGCCCTGGTTGCGGTAGTGGTTGACGCTGTAGCCGAGGAAAGCGGCGGTGATGCCGTGGTCGCGCAGCTCCGGCGCAACGAAGCCGCGCGCCTGGCGCTGCAGCGCGACCTGCGGCAGCGAGATGTCCAACCGCAGCTGGCTGTCGTCGTAGCGCACGCGTGCGCCTTCAATCACGGCCTCTACGTCGACGCAATCTGGGGTTTCTGACGCTTCCACAGCCTGGCGCGTTGCATCGCTGAGGCCCAATGCCAGCAGTAGGCTTGCCGGCACACAGGGTTGCGCAACATGCGGTGTATCTGATGCCACCAGGTCGATGTCATCGCGGCGGATGAACTCGCCGTTGAGATGGATATCAACGTTGTATCGCCCCGGCTCCACCGGGTTGCCCATGCTGAAACGCGCCAGGTCTTCGCCGACGAAGCCACTGGCAAAGCCTTCGCTGAATTCCACTTCGCCGCCGGGGCGCGCGTTTGCCGGCAGCGCGGCCGCAAACACCAGCGTGGTGCTGATGGCTACGGCCAGTGCGGTGTGGCGCAGGGAACACTGCGTGGCGCTTTGAGGGGGAGAGGAAGTCAGGCGCATGGCGTCGACGCGGCCGCAATGCAGCCCCGGTAGTAATGGGAGGCGTGCAGACTAGGGCGCGACCCTGCTGGCGAACATGCAACTAGTTGCAGTTTTCGCGGCATGGGGGCGTTTGCAACAAGTTGTATGGCCTGCGGCGGACATCAGGCCGAACATGCGCCGGGCAGAGAAACGGGCGTGCCCCGTCCTTCACCGGCAAGGGATCTGCCGACGGACACCATGCCCCCTGCCCCGGCCACCTTTCGCACAGATGACGGGTGGCGTTCCCGATTCCATTACTTGTTGAAGAGCACACCCATGAAGAACCTGAAGACCCCGATGGCGCTGGCCATCCTGCTGGCCGCTGCGCCGGCCGTGAACGCTGCTGATCTGACCATCAGCGGTGAGATTGTTGAAACCACCTGCACCGCCACCATCAACGGTGGCGTGGCCGTGACGATGGGCAAGATGGATCTTGAAGACCTGAAGGGCAACGAGCGTATCGGCCGCCGTGACCTGGATGTGGCGGTGGCCTGCCCGGGTGCCACCGGTTCGCACGACGTGGCGGTGAAGTTCAGCGGCCCGGCAACCGCCGACGGCGCGCTGGAGCTGACGGCCGGTGGCGCAGCAGGCGTGGCGTACAAGATCTTTGACACCACTGATACCCAGCTGAAGATCAACGCTGCTCCGACCCAGTTCGTCAACGTCACCGATACCGCACCGAACACCGTCAAGCACAGCGTCTGGTACACCAAGACCGGCGCTGCTGCCGACGTGGTGGCTGGCGTGGCCAACGCCACTGCGCAGATGGACATCATCTACAAGTAAGCGCACACCGCCCGGCGGCGTGCTGCCGGGCGGTCCTTACCGAGGAAACTTCCATGAACCTTCGCGCATGCGCGGCAGTACTGGCATTGGCCGGTGCTTCCGCAGTACTTCCGGCCTCTGCTGCAGTAACGCTGCAGGGCACGCGGGTGATCTACGACGGCAGCAACGGCGCGGTGACGGTGAACGCCAACAATCGTGGCGACAACGTGGCCCTCGCCCAGGTGTGGCTGGACGATGGCGATGCCAGCGCCAAGGCGGGCAGCCAGAAACTTCCGTTCGTGCTGACCCCTACCACCCGCCGCATCGATGCCGGGCATGCGCAGGCGTTCCGGCTGACCTATGCACCGATGGCCGGTGCGGCGCTGCCGGCAGACCGCGAATCGCTGCTGTACTTCAACCTGCTGGATATTCCGCCCAAGCCCGAGAATGTGGAAGGCAGGAACCTGCTGCAGTTTGCGGTGCGCACGCGGGTGAAGCTGTTCTACCGGCCCGCCGGCCTGCCGGGCCATGCGCGCGATGCGGCAGCGGCGCTGGAATGGCGCGTTGAAGGTGGCGCGTTGCAGCTGCACAACCCGAGCGCGTACCACGTGACACTGGCGAATCTGGTACTGCCCAATGGCAGGACCATCGAGCTGGACACGGTGCCGCCGGGTGAGCGCATCAGTTTGGCCATACCGGCGGGTGCAACGGTACCGACCACTCTGAAATTCCAGTGGCTGGATGACTACGGAACATCGCGCGATGCCGAGGCGAAGATCGCCCGTTGAAGATGTGGAGCCGAGCCCATGCTCGGCTTTTTTCTTTGCGCCAAGCAGCCGAGCGTGGGCTCGGCTCTACAGAAATTCGCGTTGCGATTGCAACAAGTTGCATGGAGTACCGTCCCGCCAGCAGCGATAGTGCGCGCTTCCTTTTCTGAGAGAGTGCCGATGCACAAGATGATGACTCCGCTGACCCGCTATGCGCAGTTCAGCGGTCGTGCCAGCCGCAGTGAGTTCTGGTGGTTCCAGTTGTTCACTTGGATCCTGATGACTCCAGCCTACGTGCTGACCGTCGCGGCCGCGATCACTGAGTCATCTACACTTTCGTTACTGGGCGCGAGCCTGATGCTGATGTTTGGGCTATTTCTGCTCGTGCCGATGCTCGCGGTAACGGTGCGCCGTCTGCATGACACCGAACGCACGGGCTGGTGGTACCTGTTGGTGCTCGTGCCGTTCGGAAGCATTGCCTTATTGGTGTTCCTGGTTCTGCCAGGCACCGCGAGCGATAACCGTTTCGGCGCGCCGGTTCCGCACGTGTAATTCCCACGCTTTGGTAGGTGTCGACCTGGGTCGACACGGTGTTGGTACGGACGCCGGACACATTCGTGCCAACCAAGGTTGGCACCTACCAGAGCAGTTCCGGCACGCCCCGCATGGGTGGGTGTCGACCTTGGTCGACACGGTGTTGGTACGAACGCCTGACACATTCGTGCCAACCAAGTCCATGGCTTTGGTAGGTGTCGACCTTGGTCGACACGGTGTTGGTTCGAACGCGTGACACCTTCGTGCCAACCAAGGTTGGCACCCACCAGAGCAGGTATTGCTGCTTCTACGCGAAGTGCTGGTAACCGCCGCTGGCGGCTTCGCCGTCCACGTGTACGCCCTGCCCTTCGGCAATGCGGCCGATGCGGGTAAGCGGCAGGTCCAGCGTCTGCGACAGGTACATCAGTGCATCGCGCTGATCGGCGGCGGCAGTGAAGCACAGTTCGTAGTCGTCGCCGCCGCGCAGTGCGCACTCACGCGCCTGTTCGCGACCCAGCAGTTCGCGCAGCTCCGGCGAGATCGGCAGCATGTCGGCATCCACATGCACGGCCACGCCACTGCGTGCGGCGATATGGCCGGCGTCGGCCAGCAGGCCGTCCGATACATCCACGGCCGCATGCGCGAAGGCGCGCAGACGCAGGCCCAGTGTTACCCGCGGCGTGGGCCGCAGCAGGCGCAGGCGCAGGTGTTCGTAGTCGGCCAGCAACGTGGCGGCCGCAACGTTCAATGCGCCCTGCTGCCAGAGCTTCAGTGCGCCGGCGGCATCGCCCAGGGTGCCACTCACCCAGAGGTCGTCGCCCACCTGCGCGCGATCACGACGCAGCGCCTGGCCTCGGCCCACCTGCCCCATTGCAGTCACCGACAGCGACAGCGGGCCGCGCGTGGTGTCACCCCCGATCAGCGCGATGTCGTGCTGGTCGGCCAGCGCGAAGAAGCCATCGGCAAAGGCTTCGATCCAGTCTTCGGAGGTTTCCGGCAGCGACAGCGCCAGCGTGCACCAGGCCGGGCGTGCGCCCATCGAGGCCAGGTCGGACAGATTGACCGCCAGGGTCTTCCAGCCGATGTCGAACGCCGGGGTTTCCACCGGGAAGTGCACGCCGCTGTTGAGCGTGTCGGCGGTAACCACCAGCTGTTCATTGGCGCGCGGCTGCAGCAGCGCGGCGTCGTCACCGATGCCGAGCAGGATGTCGTCGCGCTCCAGGGTGCGGGCGCGGATGCGGTCGATGAGGGCGAATTCGGCCAGGGACATGGGGCGGTCTGCTGTTATGTAGAGCCGAGCCATGCTCGGCTGCAGTTCGATCACGCGCCGCAATGCCGGACGCAACCGTGCGCTGCACGGTGAGCCGAGCATGGCTCGGCTCTACAGAAACCGGGTCAGTGACCCGATTCGACCTTGCGCCATTCCACGGCGGCACGATCCAGCACGCCGTTGACGTAAGTGTGGCCATGCTCGGAACCGAAGCGCTTGGCCGATTCGATGGCTTCGTTGATCACCACGCGGTACGGCACGTCCAGGCGGTAGCGCAGCTCGTAGCCGGCCAGGCGCAGCACGGCGCGTTCGATGGCGTCCACTTCTTCGATGCCACGGTCCAGGTACGGGCCGAGCGCTTCGTCGATGTCGCGGCGGTTGTCCAGCACGCCATGCACCAGCGCTTCGAAATAGGCCAGATCGGCGATTTCGCGGGCCTGCTCGTGGGCGAACTGGGCGATCAGCGATTGTGCGTTGCCGCCGGAAATCTGCCAGGCATACAGCGCCTGCACGGCACGACGGCGCGCGCGCGAGCGCAGCACCGGATCGACGCCATCGCGGCGGACGGGTTTACCGGAGGGCTTGCCCTGGGTGTTCTTGTTCATGGCAGTTGCTCCAGCAGGTTGACCATTTCCAATGCGGCGAGTGCGACTTCCTCGCCCTTGTTGCCGTGGCTGCCGCCTGCGCGGGCCTCGGCGTCTTCAACGCGTTCCACCGCCAGCACGCCGTTCAGCACCGGCACGCCGAAATCCAGCTGCACGCGCATCAGACCTTCGGCGCAGCGATCGGCCACGTGTTCGTAGTGGCGGGTATCGCCACGGATGACGCAGCCCAGAGTGAGGATGGCGGCGTGTTCATGCGCGGCGGCCAGGCGTGCGGCCACCAGCGGCAGTTCCCAGGCACCCGGCACGCGGATCACGTCGATGTTGGCTTCGCTGACGCCGTTGCCGGCCAGGCTCAGGCGGGCGCCCGCGACCAGCGCGTCGGTGATGCGGGCATTCCAGCGGCTGGCCAGGATGGCGAAGCGCGCCGACTCGGGAGTGCGAAGATCGCCTTCGTAGTGGCTCATATGCGGCTTGGGGGACTCGATAAGGGGGTGATTCTACCGTGGATGGGCCCCGGCCGTGGCTGGCGGGGGCCCACAGGGTGTGCCGACCAACGGTCGGCACCCACCGGTAGTGGGGGGGGGGGGGGGGGGG
>NZ_JASJSU010000069.1:0-21675 GCF_030237045.1 Stenotrophomonas maltophilia group sp. Smal17 | reverse complement strand
GACACGCTCTACGCTGCCAACCGCAACGCCTTTGCAGACACCCGGACACCCCGCATGCCGCCCCTGCTGAAGATCCGCTCCGAGCGCGGGCAAATGTCGGCCATCGAACGCCGCATCGCCGACTTCATCCTCGACAACGCCCACCTGCTGCGCGATTACTCGTCCCAGCAGCTGGCCAGCGCACTGGGCATCAGCCAGTCCAGCGTGGTGAAGTTCAGCCAGAAGCTCGGCTTCAAGGGCTACCCGGACCTGAAGTATTCCATCGGCCAGGACGTCGCGCGCGCCGGGGCTGACACGCAGCAGGCACCGAGCGAGCCGGACAGCGGCGACGACTACCTGCGCCTGGGCGAGGCCCTGCGTCGCAGCAAGGCGCTGGCCGAAGAGGAAACCCGCCAGGCCAATCCGCGCGCGGAGATCGAACGCATCGTGCAGCTGCTCGATGGCGCCCCGAAGCTGTTCGTGTACGGGCTGGGCGATGACGGCCTGTACGCCCGCGAGTTCGCCATGCGGCTGTCGCTGCTCGGGCTGCTGGTGGTGCCGCATACCGATCCGGTCCTGATGCTGGCCAACCTGTCGGCGGCGCGCCCCGGCGATGTGCTGCTGGTGTTCTCCGAATTCGGCAATCTGCCCCAGCTTGCGCAGCTGTCACGGCAGTTCCAGGACATGGGTGGCAAGGTGGTCTCGATCACCCGCCACACCGCCAACCCACTGCGCGCGCACGCCGACGCGGCACTGGTGGTGTGTGCGCACGACCGCGCGCCGCAGGTCGCACAGCTGCTGTACCGTAGCGCCATGCATGCCCTGCTGGATTTCCTGTTCGTGCTGCTCTGCCACGCCAATCCGGACCGCCAGCAGCAACTGGCGGTGAACCTGGAGCGGATCGACCACCTGCTGGATTCCTGACCGGAGCGCATGTTGATGAAATCGCTGGTCCGTCTTGCCGCCTCTGCGCTGCTGCTTGCTGCGGCTCTATCCGTTCATGCCGCGCCGCTGGATGGCGCGCGCCAGTTGATCGTGGTCACCAGCGAAGGCTGGGACAGCACCCAGGGCCAACTGCAGGCGTATGTACGCGACGGCAAGGGTTGGCACCCGCATGGGCAGCCATTCCCGGTGGCACTGGGCCGCACCGGCAGCGCCTGGGGGCTGGGCCTGCATCCGGCACAGGCCGATGGCCCGCAGAAGCAGGAAGGCGACGGCCGCAGCCCGGCCGGCGTGTTCGCGCTCGGCAGCGCGTTCGGCTACGCCGTCACCCGCCCCGGCACCGCGATGCCCTACCAGCCGATGCTCGACAGCAGCTACTGCATGGACGTGCCCGCCTCGCCGTTCTACAACCGCATCGTCGATGCGAACAAGGTCGGCAGTGCAGCGGTCAAGGGCTCCACCGAGCCGATGCGGCTGGACCTGCACAACAGGGGCGACGTGCGCTACCAGCAGGGCTTTGTGATCGCCCACAACCCGGACAACCAGCCCGGCAAGGGCAGCTGCATCTTCGCCCACCTGTGGCGCCAGCCCGGCGAAGCCACGGCCGGCTGCACCGCCATGCCGCTGGCGCGCATGCAGGCGCTGCTGGACTGGCTGCGGCCGCAGGACACGCCGCGCTTCGTGCTGCTGCCGCGCGCCGAGTACCAGCGCCTGCAGGCACAGTGGCAGTTGCCCGCACTGAGCGGAGACGCCCGTTGAGCGCGCAGGACGAACCGCAGCTGCAGCGCGCGGTCAGCCGCTGGCAGATCGTCGGCCTGTCGATCAACGATGTGATCGGCAGCGGCATCTACCTGCTGCCGGCCGCCACCGTCGCCCTGCTCGGGCCCTTCAGCCTGTGGGGCGTGGTCGCCGCCGGCATCGTCGTCGCGCTGCTGGTGCTGTGCTACGCGCAGGCCGCCAGCTACTTCGATGAACCGGGTGGCAGCTACCTGTATGCGCGCGAGGCGTTCGGCCGCTTCGCCGGGTTCGAGATCGGCTGGATGATCTGGCTGACCCGCATCAGCTCGGCCGCGGCGCTCAGCAATGCGCTGGCCGATGCGGTCGCACGCTTCTGGCCGTGGGCTGGCGCCGGCCTGGGTCGCATCGCAGTGATCGTGGTCTCGCTGGGCTTCCTCACCGGGGTCAACATCATCGGCGTGCGCTCGGCCGCGCGCACCGGCGTGGTGCTGGTGATCGGCAAGATGCTGCCGCTGCTGCTGTTCGTGGCCATCGGCGCGTTCTACATTGATCCGCAGCTGGCGTTCTCCGGCCAGCGCCCGGACCCGCACGACCTGCAGCGCATGGGCGAGGCAGCGCTCCTGCTGCTGTACGCCTACGCCGGCTTCGAGAACATCCCGGCCGCCGCCGGCGAGTACCGCAATCCGCGCCGCGATATTCCGTTCGCGCTGATCACCATGATCATCACTGTCACCGTCATCTACGGCGCGGTGCAGGTGGTGGCGCAGGGCACGCTGGCCGGCCTGTCCAGCTCGGCGACGCCGCTGGCCGACGCCGCCGCCGGATTCGGTGGCGAAGCGCTGGCCCTGATCCTGACCATCGGTGCCACCATCTCCATCCTCGGCACCAACAGCAACACGATGATGATGGGCCCGCGCTTCCTGTTCGCGCTGGCCCGCGATGGCTACGGGCCGAAGATCCTGGCGCAGGTGCATCCGCGCTTCCATACCCCGGCCGCCTCGATCCTGTGCCAGGGCCTGATCGCGCTCGGCCTGGCGTTGTCCGGTTCGTTCGTGCAGCTGGCGCTGCTGTCGATGACCACGCGCCTGTTCGCCTACATCGGCACCGCCGCTGCGGTACTGGTACTGGCCAAGCGCTATGCCGACCGCCCGGGCGCGTTGAAACTGCCCGGTGGCCCGCTGATTCCGGTACTGGCGCTGCTGCTGTGCCTGGCGCTGTTCGCCAGTGCCAGCTGGCAGAACATCGCCGCCGCGCTGGTGGCCTTCGCCATCGGCGCGGTGATCTACAAGCTGCCACGCAAGGACGCCGACGCCGGGTGAACGGTGGCGCGCCCTGACCGGCGGATTGATCTGGCGATCACGCTGCCGGCCCCGGCGGTTAACCCGCCCGCAGGCACGATCAGGCTTCGTCCACAACGGAGCCCTTCCATGACCGAGTACCAGATTCCCGGCCGCGTACCGGACGACAGCACGCCGCGCGATGCGGTGAGCAACTTCTGGCGCGAGCGCTACACCGCCGAGCCGTACTACGACGACCAGCTGTTCTTCGAGGACTATGAACCGGCCTACCGCATCGGCCACGCCGCGCGTGCGCAAGACATCATCCGCGCCTACGAGGAGGTGGAGGGCGAGCTTGAATCACGCTGGGCCAGCGAGCGCGGCCGCAGCCGCCTGGACTGGGCGCAGGCACGCAGCGCGGTGCGCCGTGGCTGGGAGGAGGCGGTCAACCTCGACCAGCGGCTGGACAAGGGCGTACCGCGCGGTACCTGATCGAACCGCGCCCACGACAGAGCCGCGTCCTGCCCGGCTCTGTCCAGACATGCACCTGTTCAGGACCTTCGGGCCACGACGGTCACCGCTCCAGTGGTATACAAGGGACAGCCCGGCCATCCGCATCCCCGCACTGGAGATACCCATGACCCGCACGCCCCTGCTGCTCGCCCTCGGCCTGGTGCCGATCCTTGCCACCTCGGCCTGCAACGCTGCCGACCCGGCCGCCAACGGTGGCCAGGCCGCTGCACCAGCGACCACCACCGCCGCCGACCAACGTCCCTTCACCGCTACCGAAGTCAGCCGCTTCGACCAACCGTGGGCGATGACCTTCCTGCCCGACGGCAGCCTGCTGGTTACCGAGAAGCGCGGAAAGCTGCAGCATCTGGACCTGGCCAGCGGCCAGAAGCATGAAATCACCGGCGTTCCCAAGGTCGCCTATGGCGGCCAGGGCGGTTTCGGCGACGTGATCCTGCATCCGCAGTTCGCCCGCAACCACGTGATCTACCTCAGCTACGCCGAGGAAGGCACGCTGGATACCCGTGGTGCCGCCGTCGCCCGCGCCACGCTGGCGCTGGACGCCAATGGCGCCGGCCAGCTGAAGGACCTGAAGGTGATCTGGCGGCAGAGCCCCAAGGTCAGCGGCGAAGGCCACTACGGCCACCGCCTCGCCTTCGGCCCGGACGGCAAGCTGTGGATTAGCTCCAGCGAGCGGCAGAAATTCGATCCGGCGCAGGACATGAGCGGCAACCTGGGCAAGATCATCCGCCTCAATGACGATGGCAGCCTGCCCGCCGACAATCCGTTCGCCTCGCAGGGGGGCATCGCCGCACAGGTGTGGTCGCTGGGCCACCGCAACATCCTCGGCATGGCCTTCGATGCCAACGGCAAGCTGTGGGCACACGAGATGGGCCCGGCCGGCGGCGACGAACTGAACCTGATCGTGCGCGGCGCCAACTACGGCTACCCGATCGTCTCCAATGGCAACCACTACGATGGCCGCCCGATTCCCGACCACGACACCCGTCCGGAATTCGCCGCGCCGAAGGTGACCTGGACGCCGGTGATCTCCCCGGCCGGCTTCGTGATCTACAGCGGCACCCTGTTCCCGCAGTGGAAGGGCAGCGGCTTCATCGGCGGCCTGTCCTCCACCTCGCTGGTGCGCGTGGCCTTCGACGGCGACAGCGCGCGCGAAGCCGAGCGCTTCAACGTGGGCGAGCGCATCCGCGAAGTGGAACAGGGCCCGGATGGCGCGCTGTGGCTGCTCGAAGACGGCAGCAAGGCACGCCTGCTGAAGCTCACCCCGAAGACCTGACGCCCGATAGTGCCGGCCGCTGGCCGGCATCGCTCCTACCCAACGGCCCCGTACACGGGGCCGTTTGCATTCACTGGATGGTGCCGACCTTCACCTCGGTACGCGCACAGGCCTTGTCCAGGCACTCGCCGGTCAGCCAGACCTGCCCATCACCGATCATCACACCCTGCTGGTTGACGAACACCTTGCCGAAGTCCTGCCCGGACATCGCCTTGACCACCGCCGGCGTGATGATCTTCTCGTAGTTGCGCTGAAACTCGCCCGGCCCGGTGATCTTCTTGCCACCAGCGATGTTCAACGGGAAGCGCACTTCCTCCACCACGGCCGCGCGGTCACCACCAACCACGGCGGTCTTGAACGCGTTGAACACCTTCTCGTACTGCGCGGCATCGCCCAGCACGCTTTCGATGCGCGCGCGTGCATCGCCCTCCTCGGCGGCGGGGGCATCCACGACAGGCGTGGCCGGCGCTGTGGCAGCGGGCTCTGCCGCAGGCGTCGCCGAGGCGCTGGCCTGCATCGGCGGCGGCGCATCCGCCGCAGGCTCGGCCGGCGGCGCGGGCTGCGAACAGGCCGCCAGCAGCAGGGCGGGAATCAGGTAGGCCATCCGGCGCATGCACGCACTCCATCCAATCAGGGAGCCCGATGGTAGCGCCAGCCCAGTGACGGCAACAAAAAGGGGACGGAGGGAATTAAGTCGTTTATGGCGCAAACGACTTAATTCCCTCCGTCCCCTTTTCTTCGATCAGCCCTTCAGCAGTTCGAACTGCACCGCTTCGCCAGCGGCCGACGAGGCGCACACCCACACCTCGAACTGGCCCGGCTCGGCACGCAGCACGCCGTCGCGGCCGGTGAAGGCCAGCTGCTCGCGGGTCAGGGTGAACACGACCTCGGCCGACTCGCCCGGCTGCAATGCCACCTTGCGGAAGTCCTTCAGTTCACGTACCGGACGCACGCGGCTGGCCACGCGGTCGTGGATGTACAGCTGCACCACTTCCTCGCCCGCCACTTCACCGCTGTTGGTCAGCGTGGTGGTAAGAGTCAGGGTCTCGTCCCAGCCCAGCTGGGCCGCGCTCAGCTGCGGCACGCCGTAGTCGAAGGTGGTGTAGCCGATGCCGTGGCCGAACGGGTACAACGGCTCGTTTGGAATCTCGCGCCAGCGTGCCTTGAACTCCGACATGGTCGGCAGCTCCGGGCGGCCGGTACGCGGGTGGTTGTAGAAGTACGGCTGCTGGCCGGACACCTGCGGGAAGCTGACCGGCAGGCGGCCGGACGGGCTGTAATCACCGAACAGCACATCGGCCACGGCATGGCCGGTCTGCGTGCCCAGGTACCAGGTCACCGCCACCGCCTGTGCATTGCGCACCGCGCCCTGCAAGGCCAGCGCGCGGCCATTGCGCAGCAGCACCACCAGCGGCTTGCCGGTCATCGCCACGGCCTCGGCCAGCGCCTGCTGTGCCGGCGGCAGGGTGATCTCAACGCGCGACTGCGCTTCACCGCTGTAACGCTGCGGTTCGCCCAGTGCCAGCACCACCACATCGGCGCGCAGCGCAGCCGCCACGGCCGCTTCGGTGCCACCCGGAATCGCGGCTTCCAGATCACAGCCGGGCACGATCTCCAGCAGCGCTTCATCGCCGATGGCGGCGCGCACGCCGGTCTCCAGGTCCACGTAGCGCTGCTTGTCGCCGAACAGCGTCCAGCAGCCTTCGATGTTCTCGCGGTCCTGCACGAACGGGCCGATCAGCGCGATCTTCTGCCCGGTCTTCTGCAGCGGCAGCACGTTGTCGCGGTTGTTCAGCAGCACGATCGAACGGCGTGCGGCATCGCGCGACAGTTCGTCATGCGCGGCGATGTGCGAGGTATCGGCTTCGCGCGCCGGGTCCAGCGAACGGTACGGATCGTCGAACAGGCCGATGGTTTCCTTCAGCCACAGGATGCGGCGCACGCCCTCATCCAGCACCGCCATCGGCACCTCGCCGCTCTCAACCAGGCCCGGCAGGTGCTCGGCGTAGAAACCGCTCTGCATGCTCAGGTCGAGGCCGGCGGTGAACGCCTTGGCGGTGGCATCGCGGTCATCGGCGGCATAGCCGTGTGCGACCAGCTCCATGTCGGCGGTGTAATCGGAGATCACCACGCCCGGGAACTTCCACTCACCGCGCAGGATGTCGGTCAGCAGTTCGGCGTTGGCGCTGGCCGGTACACCGTTGATGTCGTTGAACGACGACATCACGGTAATCGCGCCAGCGTCGAAGGCAGCCTTGAACGGCGGCAGGTGCACATCGCGCAGGGTCTGCGGCGAGATGTCCACCATGTTGTATTCCATGCCGGCCATCACCGCGCCATAGGCGGCGAAATGCTTCGGCGTAGCCAGCAGCGAATCGTCGGCGCGCAGGTCGCTGCCCTGGAAGCCACGCACGCGGGCGGCGGCGAAGGCACAGCCCAGCACCACGTCCTCACCGGCCCCTTCGGCGCCACGGCCCCAGCGCTGGTCGCGGGCGATGTCCACGGCCGGCGCATAGGTCCAGTGCAGGCCGGCGGCAGTCGCCTCGATGGCGGTGGCGCGGGCGGTGCGCTCGGCCAGCTCCGGTTCGAAGCTGGCAGCCTCGCCCAGCGGGATCGGGAACACGGTGCGCATGCCGTGGATGACGTCGGCAGCCAGGATCACCGGGATGCCCAGGCGGCTTTCCTCGGTGGCGACCTGCTGGATGCGGCGGCCCAGCTCGGCGCCGACACCATTGAACAGCGAGCCGACCTTGCCCTCGCGCACCTGCTGCAGCACCTGGTCGGCATTGCGCACGTTGGCTTCCGGGTTCACGTCCGGGGCGAACGGGCGGACCATGTCCGCGAAGACACCCAGCTGGCCGACCTTTTCCTCGACGGTCATCTGGGCAATGAGGGATTCGATGCGATCGGAGGCCACCAGCAGTCCTTGATGAAAACGTTTACAAGCCCGGCATTCTAGCGATCCCGCGCCATTTGGCGAGAGGTTTCGTCGTTCAGTTTCAGGCTCCAGCCGGATCCGTACGGTCCGGCCAGAGGCCTCGCAGCTTACTCCGAGCCGGCCAACTGGCGCTGCCCGGCCATCAACATGGCATCGCTGGAGGCCTGGAACACCCGCAGCCCGAAGGCCGGCAGGATCGCCAGCAGGTGGTCGAAGATGTCCGACTGCACCGCTTCGTACTCGCCCCAGGCGGTGCTGCGGGTGAAGCAGTACAGCTCCAGCGGCAGGCCCTCGGTGGTCGGTTGCAGCTGCCGTACCAGCAGGGTCATGTCGGTATGGATGCCCGGATGGCTGCGCAGGTAGCGCTCCACATAGGCGCGGAACGTGCCCAGGTTGGTCACCCGGCGGCTGTTGACCTCGGCCACGCCCTGTTCGCGCAGGCGCCCGTTCCACTGCCCCAGCTCCTGCGCCTTCTCGTGCAGGTAGTCGCGCAGCAGCGCGAACTCGCCGAGGAAGGCCAGGTCACCCTCGTCCAGGAAGCCGACGCTGTGCTGGTCCAGGTACAGCGCGCGCTTGATGCGGCGGCCACCGGCCTCCTGCATGCCGCGCCAGTTCTTGAACGACTCGGTCACCAGCTTCTTGGTCGGGATGGTGGTGATGGTCTTGTCGAAGTTCTGCACGGTCACGGTGTGCAGCGCGATGTCGATGACGTCACCGTCGGCGTTCTGGCTGGGCATCTCGATCCAGTCGCCGATGCGCACGCGGCCATCGCCGCTGATCTGCACGCTGGCCACCAGCGACAGGATGGTGTCCTGGAAGATCAGCATCAGCACCGCGGTGGCCGCGCCGAGGCCGGTCACCAGATAGCGCAGGTCAACGCCGGCCAGAGTGGCGACGATGGACAGCCCGGCGATCACGAAGATCACGATCTTGGCGACCTGCAGGTAGCCCTTGATCGGCTTGTTGCGTGCCTCGGGGCGGCGCTCGTAAAGGTCGTTGGCCGCATCCAGCGCATGCGATATCGCCAGCACCACGGTCAGGATCGCCCACGCCTGGCAGGCGCCGATGATGAAGCTGACCAGACCCGGCGGCAGGTCCGGTACGATGCGGATGCCCGAGGCGATCACCTGGCTGGGCACCACGTTGGACAGGCGCGAGATCACCCGCATCAGATGGCTGCCACGGCCGGTGTCGGCACCCGGCAGGCGGCTGAGCAGACGCCGCAGCCCGCGCAGCAGGATGCGCTTGGTCACCCAGTTGGCCAGGCCCGCTGCGACCAGCAGCGCCGTGATCATCAACGCCAGGTAGGCGCCGGGATAGGGTTCCAGTGTGTTCTGCAGCTTTTCCAGCCACTGTACCGCCACCACCGCGTCCACCATCGGTTGTCTCCTTGCTTCGTTCTTTGCTGTTGAGGTTGCCGGCCAGCGGCCGGCACTACCAGGTTGCCGGCCGCAGCCGGCGTCGCCGGGTCAGTCCCGCGTGCGTTCGATGATCACGCCCACCGCGCGTGCGCCACGCACCGCACCCGGCTTGCTCAGCTTCAGGCGCAGCCACTTCACGTCGAATTCGTCCAGCACGATCTGCGCACAGCGCTCGGCCAGGGTCTCGACCAGGCCGAACTCCGACTCGCGCACGAACTGCTCCAGGCGCTTGCTGACCGCCTTGTAGTTCAGGGTGTGGGCAATGTCGTCGGTGGCCGCGGGGCGACGGTTGTCGAAGCCCATTTCCAGGTCGAACACCAGGTCCTGGCGGATCCGTCGTTCCCAATCGTAGATACCGATCAGGGCGTCGATCGTCAGCCCCTCGATGAAAACCTTGTCCATTGCGGTTACCAGCCGAATACAGGCAACCATGGTAACGGCACGGCGGTGAGCCTGCCCGGAACGGGCGGTGGGCACTCCGACCGAGGCGGGCGCGAAAAAAACAAAGGGCCCCGCTAGCGGAGCCCTTTGGTACTACCTTTGTCCCCGGGGGGAGCTTTCTCAAGCCGCGAGTCCCGGTGGCGCAGGTGCCCAGACTAGTCAGTCATCAAACGGTGGGTCAAGGCCAATGCCGACAACGCAGACCCTCGTGTTCGCCCCGGCCGAAACGCGGGAAACAGGCCACGCACGCAAGGAGGTTTCCTGATGGTGGCCGACTCGATCCCTGGACAACCTGCGTCTTCCCTTCACCACCGCACATCACAATGGCTGCATACGATGCATTGAGGCGCGCGTTGTCAGCGGAGCGGTTGTCGACCTACGAGAGAATCGCATCAACCTGCGGCCCTGACGTTACTGCCGAATCCCTGTACGTGTGGAACATGCGGATGTGCGGCGCGTTGATGATGCCGGTCCACCTGTGCGAAGTGGTCACGCGCAACGCAGCGGCATCGGCATTGGCCCGACAGCACGGCCCGCGCTGGCCTTGGAACGATGCCTTCAGACGCAGGCTACCTGCCTCTTCATCCACCTCAGCCAGAGCCACGCTGGAACAGGTCGCCAGCCGCGCAACAGATACACCGGGGATCGTCGCTGACCTGCCGATGGTGTTCTGGCAGCAGCTCTTCACCTGTCGCTTCGACGCCACGCTGTGGATACCGGCGCTCGGGACGGTTCTGCGTCATGCGCCTGCAGCTCATCCAAGCGTGATCAGGAAAGCCATCCATGCAGACATCGGGCGCATCCGCCACCTGCGCAACCGCATCGTGCACCACGAGCCCATCCTGGAACGCGACCTCGGCGCGGACCTGGCGGCGATCGGGCGGCTGATCCATGCGCGCTGCCCGCATACGCTGGGGTGGCTGCAGCGCCATGAGCGGGCGACGACCGTGCTGGCAGCGTCGCCGTTGGGTGCGCGTGTGTAGCCTCGATCACGCGCAGTCGAGCATGGCTTGACGATACAGAGCGCGGCGGTCGGGGTTCACACTGCCGGCAACGTCGCCATGTCCCAGCGTGGAGTCACGTCCACCTTCGGCGGGCTGTGCTGGCCGGCCTGCAGGCGCAGCGCGCCGGCGAAGGCGATCATCGCGCCGTTGTCGGTGCACAGCGCCGGGCGCGGGAAGCAGGCGCGGCCGCCGAGGCGCTCCGCCATCTGCTTCAGGCGTGCGCGCAGGCGCGTGTTGGCACCGACGCCGCCGGCCACCACGATCACGTTGGTCCCGGCCGCCTCCAGCGCGCGCTCGCACTTGATCGACAGGGTCTCGACCACGGCATCTTCAAAGCCACGGGCGATGTCGGCGCGGGTCTGCTCGCTCTGGTCGCTGTCGCGCCAGGCCATCAGGACCTGGGTCTTCAGGCCGGAGAAGCTGAAATCCAGCCCCGGGCGGTCGGTCATCGGCCGTGCGAAGCGGTACGCGCCGGGTGTTCCCTGCTCGGCCAGCTTGGCCAGCTGCGGGCCGCCCGGGTACGGCAGGCCCATCAGCTTGGCGGTCTTGTCGAAGGCCTCGCCGGCTGCATCGTCCAGGGTCTCGCCCAGCAGGCGGTACTGGCCGATCGCGTCCACCGCCACCAGCTGGGTATGGCCACCGGACACCAGAAGGGCCACGAACGGCGCCTGCGGCGGGTCGTCTTCCATCAACGGCGCCAGCAGATGGCCTTCCATATGGTGGACGCCCACTGCCGGCACCTCCAGCGCCCAGGCCAGCGAACGCGCCACGCCCGCGCCCACCAGCAGGGCGCCGACCAGGCCGGGGCCAGCGGTGTAGGCCACGCCATCGATGTCGCCCACGCCCAGGCCGGCCTCGGCCAGGGTCTGGCGCACCAGCGGCAGCAGCTTGCGCACGTGGTCACGGCTGGCCAGCTCGGGCACCACACCGCCGTACTCGGCGTGCAGGGCGATCTGGCTGTAGACCGCATGGGCGCGCAGGGCCGCGCTGCCGGCCAGGTCGGTGTCATACACCGCCACGCCGGTCTCATCACAGGAAGATTCGATGCCAAGGACTCGCATGCCTGCTATTATGACGCCCCTGCCGCCCCCTCGGGGGACGTGCAGATCTCACTGCTTTCGAACCCCCGGCCCGTATTCAGGGTTGGCCGCTTGCAGTTTGTCGTTTCGCCGCTATAATGTGCGGCTCGCCGGGCGTGACCCGGTTCTACTGTGTCCCGGAGATTCCATGCCCAGCGTCAAAGTCCGCGAGAACGAGCCCTTCGAGTTTGCTCTTCGCCGCTTCAAGCGCACTTGCGAAAAGGCCGGTGTGCTGGCCGAAACCCGCAAGCGCGAGTTCTACGAAAAGCCGACCCAGGAGCGCAAGCGCAAGGCCGCCGCTGCTGTGAAGCGTCAGCTGCGCCGCTCGTCGCGCGACGTCACCAAGCGTCAGCGCCTGTACTGATCGGACGCATCTTCATTGCGGCGGGCTCGTCCTTCCGCGGTGAAGCCGAAGCCGGCACGCGCGAGCGTCGCCGGCTTTTTGCGTTTCCGGGTTTGGGCACCCGCCCCGCCCCACCACCACCACGAGGTTCCTCATGAGCATGAAGCAGCAGCTCACCGAAGACATGAAGGCCGCCATGAAGGCGGGCGAGAAGCACAAGCTGGGCGTGATCCGCCTGATCAACGCCGCCATCAAGCAGCGCGAAGTGGACGAGCGCATCGAGCTGGATGACACCGCCGTGATCGCCGTGCTCGACAAGATGGTCAAGCAGCGCAAGGACTCGGTCAGCCAGTTCGAAGCCGCCAACCGCGAAGACCTGGCCGAGATCGAGCGTGCCGAGATCGTGGTCATCGAAGCCTACCTGCCGGCCAAGATGGGTGAAGCCGAAATCGTGGCCGCCATCCAGGCCGCCATCGCCGAAACCGGTGCCTCCGGCCCGGCCGACATGGGCAAGCTGATGGGCGCGCTGAAGCCCAAGCTCGCCGGCCAGGCCGACATGGGCCTGGTGTCCAAGCTGGTCAAGCAGCAGCTGGCATAAGCCATTGCCGGGGTCGGATCCCTTTCGCGCTGCGGAAGGGCTCTGACCCCATCGATGCACTCGCTTCACCGCACCTTCGACCCCCGGCTGCTACAACATCCCCATGGTCGAGCCATCGCACTCCCCCGCCGACACGCGCCCCCACGGCATCCCCGCACGGCTTCGCCACTACGCTGATCGCCTGCAGGACAGCTTCCCGATGGCGGTGGCCAAGCGCTTCGTCGAAATCGACGTGCTGACCCAGGCGGCCTCGGTCTCCTTCTACGCCCTGCTGTCGATGGCGCCGCTGCTGGTGCTGCTGCTGTGGCTGACCGCCTCGCTGTACCCGCCCGCGCAACAGGCACTGATCAGCCAGATCGGCTCGGTGGCCGGCAGCAGCGTGGCCAGCGTCGCCGACACCGTGCTGCACAACGCCAACAGCCAGCCCAGCGTTGGTTCGCTGGCCGGGCTGTGGAGCACGTTGCTGCTGTTCGTCGGCGCCACCGCCGTGTTCGCCCAGCTGCAGAACGCGCTGAACCGGATCTTCCACACCAGCGGCCAGCGCCTGGAAGGCATCAAGGCCTGGCTGCGCAAGCGCGTGTTCTCGTTCGGCGTGGTACTGGCGCTGGGCTTCCTGCTGATCCTGTCGATGACCGCCACCACCGCGCTGCAGGTGGTGTTCGCGCAGCTGCCCTCGGTACTGCCTGCGATCGGCTACCTGACCTCGTTGCTGCTGTACACGCTGGCCTTCGCCTTCCTCTACCACTACCTGCCGGACCGCCGCGTGGCCTGGCGCCAGGCCTTCATCGGCGGTGCCATCACCTCGGTGCTTTTCACCCTGGGCCGCTATGGCATCGGCGTCTACATCGCTACCGTGGCCCCGGGCAGTGCCTACGGGTCGATGGGCGCACTGGTGATCGCGCTGGTCTGGATCTACTACGCCACCGCCGTGTTCTTCGTCGGTGCGCTGATGACCGCGGTGATCGACGAACGCCAGCATGCACGGGCGCAGCTGGCCCGTGCCGGCGCTGAAGGCCAACAGGCCGGTCCCGGCATCGCCAGCGAGTAAACTAGGGGAACCTGCCGCCCCCTGCAGCGCGCCCTGGCGGCCGCGCCCCGTTCTGTTGCCCATGGCCCGTATCCCCGACGCTTTCATCGACGACCTGCTGGCCCGCACCGACATCGTCGAGGTGGTGGGCAGCCGCGTGCCGCTGAAGCGCCAGGGCAAGGAGTACGCGGCGCGCTGCCCGTTCCATGACGAGCGCTCGGCCTCGTTCACGGTCTCGCCCACCAAGCAGTTCTATCACTGCTTCGGCTGCGGCGCGCACGGCACCGCGATCAGCTTCCTGATGAATTACGACCGCCTCGAGTTCCTCGATGCGGTGGATGAACTGGCCAAGCGCGCCGGCATGGAAGTGCCGCGCAACGAGAACCCGCGCAGCCCCCAGCAGCAGGATGACAGCCGCGAGCTGTACTCGGCGCTGGAGGCGGCCACCAAGTTCTTCCAGAGCAACCTGCAGGGCAGCGACAAGGCCCGCAGCTATCTTGATGGCCGTGGCGTGGATGAAGAGAACCGCGCGCGTTTCCAGATCGGCTACGCGCCGGATGGCTACAGCGGCCTGCGCGATGCGCTGGGCAAGGACGAGCGCCGCATGAAGCTGCTCGATCGCGCCGGCCTGTTCTCCAAGAACGACCGCGGCCACGTCTACGACAAGTTCCGCGACCGGGTGATGTTCCCGATCTTCGACCGCCGTGGCCGGGTCATCGCCTTCGGCGGCCGCGTGTTCGAGAAGGACGACGGCCCCAAGTACCTCAACTCCCCCGAGACCGCGCTGTTCCACAAGGGCCGCGAACTGTACGGCCTGTGGCAGGTACGCCAGGCCAACCAGAAGATCGAGCGGCTGATCGTGGTCGAGGGCTACATGGACGTGGTCTCGCTGTTCCAGTTCGGGGTCACCCAGGCGGTGGCAACGCTGGGTACCGCGACCACGCCGGACCATGCCGAACTGCTGTTCCGCAACGCGCCGGACGTGTTCTTCTGCTTCGATGGCGATGCCGCCGGCCGCCGCGCCGGCTGGAAGGCGCTGGAGTCGGTGCTGCCGCGCATGAAGGATGGCCGCCAGGCCTTCTTCCTGTTCCTGCCCGATGGCGAGGATCCGGACACCATCGTGCGCAAGGAAGGCGCCGAGGCGTTCAACGAGCGCCTGAAGCAGGCCACCCCACTGTCACAGTTCTTCTTTGACGAACTCACCCGCGAGATCAACCTGGGCACGCTGGACGGCAAGGCACGCCTGGCCGAGCGGGCAAAGCCGATGCTGGCGCAGATTCCCGATGGCGCCTTCGGCGACCTGATGAAGCAGCAGCTGGCGCAGCTGACCGGCCTCGGCGGCAATGCCGCGTCCGCGCGCGCACCGATGCCGCAGCGCCAGCCGGCGCGCACGATCCAGCCGGTGGCCAGGCGCAGCCTGGTGCGCGGCGCGATCGCCGTGCTGCTGCAGCAACCCTCGCTGGCGCTCACGCTGGGCGGCAAGCATCACTTCCAGGGCCTGCGCCTGCCCGGCGTGGAGCTGCTGCTGGAACTGCTGGGGTTGGTCGAGCAGCGCCCGGACATCAGTACCGGCGCCCTGCTGGAACACTTCGACGGCCGTGAAGAGCAGGCCGCGCTGCATACGCTGGCGGCGCAGACGCTGCCTGGCACTGAAGCCAGCTGGACCCAGGAACTGCACGACGCCGTGGCCCAGCTGGAGAAACAGCTGCTGGTGCAACGTCTGGAGGAGTTGTTGGCAAAGCAGCGCCAGCAGGGTCTGGACGATACTGACAAGTACGAACTGCGCGAGCTGCTGAAGGCCCGCGCCGGACTGCGCCTGTAGCGGCAGATTGCTTTCCCGGAGAGGACCATGCTGCTGCGCCTGACCTGCCTGCTGTTGTTGTCGCTCTGCCTGCCGCTGACGGCCCTGGCCGAAAACGCCCCTCTCAATGAAGTCCGCCCTGGCCTGTATGCCGGCGGCCAGCCCAGCGGCACGCAGCTGCGGGCGTTGGCCGCGCAGGGCGTGCGCACGGTGATCGACCTGCGCCAGCCCGATGAAGACCGCGGCTTCGATGAAGCCGGCATGGCCGAATCGCTGGGCCTGCGCTACGTACGCATTCCCGTGGCCGGGGCCGATGGCCTGGATGCGGCCAACCTGCGCGCCGTGCACCAGGCCCTGCAGCAAAGCGCAGGTCCGGTGCTGCTGCACTGCGCGTCCGGCAACCGCGCCGGTGCCGTGCTCGCCCTGGTCACTGCACGCTACGAACACGCCAGCCCGGAACACGCCCTGCAGCTCGGGCAACGTGCCGGCGTGACGTCGCTGGAAGCCGCCACCCGCCAACGCCTGGCCGCGCCCGCCGCTTCGCCCTGACTCCTCCGTCCCAAGGACTCTGCCCACCATGACCCGCTGGTGGTCGCGCCTGCGACCTGACAACTTCACTATCGCCCTGCTGTGCACCGTCGGCCTGGCCTCACTGCTGCCGATGAAGGGCGCCGCCGCCATCGTGCTCGACGATGTCACCACCGTCGCCATCGCCGCGCTGTTCTTCCTGCATGGCGCGCGCCTGCCGCGCGAGTCGATCATCGGCGGCATGCTGCACTGGCGGCTGCACCTGACCATCCTGGCCTGCACCTTCATCCTGTTCCCGCTGCTGGGGCTGATGTTCAAGCCGCTGTCCGGCTGGCTGCTGACCCCGGAGCTGTACCTGGGCGTGCTGTTCCTGTGCACCCTGCCCTCCACCGTGCAGTCGTCCATCGCGTTCACTTCGATGGCGCGCGGCAACGTACCCGCAGCGGTGTGCAGTGCTTCGCTGTCGAGCATCCTCGGTGTGTTCCTGACCCCGCTGCTGCTGACCGCACTGGCCGGCACCTCCGGCGGCATCCACGATCCGCTGCATGCCATCGGCGGCATCATGCTGCAGTTGCTGGTGCCGTTCGTGGCCGGCCACCTGCTGCGACCGTGGATCGCCGGCTGGGTCGAGAGGCAGCGCGCGCTGCTGCGCTACACCGATCAGGCCACGATCCTGCTGGTGGTGTACTCGGCGTTCGGCGAAGCCGTCACCGAGGGCCTGTGGAGCAAGACGCCGCTGCTCTCGCTGCTGGCCGTAGCGGTGGTTGCCGCCGTGCTGCTGGGCATCGCCATGCCGCTGATCACCTTCATCGCCCGCCGCCTGCGCTTCAACCGCGAAGACGAAATCGCCATCGTGTTCTGCGGTTCGAAGAAGAGCCTGGCCACTGGCGTGCCGATCGCCAAGGTGCTGTTCGCCGGCGGCAGCCTCGGTGCCATCGTGCTGCCGGTGATGATCTACCACCAGATCCAGCTGATCGTCTGCGGCGTGATCGCGCAGCGGTATGCCAAGCGCGCGCCCTGACCGGGCGCGCGGGTTGATACTGGAACACGCATCCACGCATGACGCGGATCTATAGCAGATCCACGCCATGCGTGGATGACTCTCGCGGCGCCGCTAATCCACAATATCCGCAGCGATGTCGTGCAGCACTCGCGCGTTGCGCTCCACGTCGCTCCCCCGTTCGCCGGTGGCGATCAAGCTGTAGGTCTTGCTGTCTCCTGTCCAGGCAAGCTCGACGCGGGTACGGCCGGCACTGTCCGCGCTCTTCTTCACGTGCGCGGGCGCGCCTTTCACCGTTGTGTTCTGCGCCTCGGCGATGACCTCGATACGCGTGCCCGCGGCGACGAAGTTGTTCTCGCTGAATTCCACGACGCCGACGCCTTCCAACTGGAAGAAGCGGCTCAGTCCCGAGGACCTGCCTCCCTCCAGCGCGCCACTGGGCTCCATCCCTATCAGCTCGGCCGGACCCAGGACGCTGGCTTCCAGGCTGCTGGGGGGCTGCGGCAGGCGCTGGCGCAGTTCCGACGCCGAACGCTGAGTGCGGGGCACGGCCGCCAGCATTTCAGCCTGTGAGGGGATGTTCCCTGCTGCAGCCTGCACGACACCGTTGGATCGTTCGATGTCAGCGCGAAGCTGCTGCTTCACTTCTTCGGGCGCATCCAGGTCTGCCAACCGCACGACACGGTAGCTGCCCGCAGGCGACGTGCTCGCCTGTGCAGCCGCCTGCATGACGCGTTGCTGCAGCCATTGCCCGACTGCGCCCGCCTCTTCATCCGGTGCAGGTGCAGGTGCATTCACGGCGATCACCACGAAGGCACCGCACAGCAGAGGAAACTTCATCACGACCGCCTTGCTCCAGAGAATTGCGAGTCATCCCGCAACACCTGTATATCTGGCTTGGATCAACCAGCTTGTTGAATGAGTTTGCATCTGTGACCCATCGCGCGCAGGAAGCTGAAAGCGCGGCAAAACCCTAACGCGTGGCGGCCTGGTCAACGGGCGAAATGGCGGCCCTCGGGGGCAGAAGCCGACACTGAATGCACCGGATTCCGCGGGCTACCATCCACGCATGGCGTGGATCTACTGGTATCCATCACGGTTCCAGCAGCGTGCCAACGCTCAGCTGCTGCATCCACACCCACAGGTCGTACTCGCGGCCGGCATGGGTGTTGACCTCCGGCGCACGCGCTGGCCGTTCGAGCAGGGCCAGTGCCTTGCAGCGATCCATGCATCCCCAGAAGTGACCGCGCAACGCTTCCAGCCGCACGCTGTAGATATCCAGGTCGCGCAGTGCCGATGCCATCGGCTGGGTCTGCATCTCCGGCGGGGCATCGGCCGGGCGCTGCAGCATGGCGTGCACGTTGCCGGTCAGCACGACCATGCGTGCGCCTTCAGGCAAGCGCCGGTACAGGCGCCGCAGTTCGGCGGCCATGCGGTCATCGCGGGCCTGGCTGCCGCCGTCACTGTGATTGACGTCGTAGCCGACCACCTCGATCGCGCGCCCCTGCGCTTTCAGCGCGCGCAGGCCTTCGATCATCGCCAGCATGTCGCGGCTGCGACGACCATCGTGCTGGTCGTCGCGCACGGTCCAGAACGCGCGGCCGTGCAGGCGCTGGCGTGCTGCGGCCCCGCCATCGGAAGCCAGGTAATCACGCAGCGTGGGGTTTTCGCCGCGCGGCAGTTCCAGTGCCAGCAGGATCGGGCCGTTACGACTGTAGTCGTCCACCAACTGGCGCACCAAGAGCGGTGTCTCGCGGGTGCCGTGGAACTCGCCCAGTACCAGCAGGCGGTGGTCACCGGCGTGCTGGCGGATCTGCGCGGCGGTATCGTCGGCATGCGCACTGAGGGCCATGCCCAGCGCCAGCAGCAGCGCAGCGGTCCAGCGGAAGATCGAATGCATCCCTGCTCGTTCCTTTCCTTGGGGTCAGGAACAGCAATGGCGACGCAGCAACCGCGGTTCAAGGTGATCCACGGCATGCGTGGGTGCTGCCGCCCTCAGCTTGGGCCTGAGTCGAGCATGGCTCGGCTCTACAAAGGGCAGCCCCTTACAGCCAGGGCAGGATCCAGTGGTCCACCAGCAGGAAGGCGAACAGCGCCATCAGGTAGACGATGGAATAATGGAACATCTTCATCGAGAACAGCTCGTCCGGTGGGTCCAGCATGCGCCAGGCGTACCAGAGGAATACGGCGTTGAGCACGATCGCGCCACCCAGGTAGAACGCACCGCTCATGCCCACCAGGTACGGCAGCAGGCAGACCAGCGCCAGCACCACCGAGTAGGCCATGATCTGCTTGCGGGTGTGCACCACGCCGTGGGTCACCGGCAGCATCGGGATTTCCGCCTTGGCGTAGTCCTCGCGGCGGAAGATCGCCAGCGCCCAGAAGTGCGGCGGGGTCCAGATGAAGATGATCAGCACCAGCAGCGACGAATACGCCCAGTCCGACGAGCCCTGCATGCCGGTCACCGCCGCCCAGCCCAGCATCGGCGGCATCGCGCCGGCCAGGCCACCGATCACGATGTTCTGCGAGGTCGCACGCTTGAGGTACACGGTGTAGATCACCGCGTAGCCGATCAGCGAGGCAAAGGTCAGCACCGCGGTGATCAGGTTCACCCACAGCACCAGGATGGCCATCGACAGCACGATCAGCACGCTGGCAAACACCAGCACCTGCCACGGTTTGACCTTGCCCACCACCAGCGGCCGCCACGAAGTGCGCGCCATCTGCGCATCGATGTGCGCGTCCAGCAGCTGGTTGATCGCTGCGGCCGCCGAGGCCGCCAGCCAGATGCCGAGGAAGCCGAGCAGGCCGGCGCACACCTGCTCCCAGCTGGGCACGCCGGGGATGGCCAGGACCATGCCGACCAACGCGGTGAAGACGATCAGGGCGACGACCTTGGGCTTGGTCAGGTCCCAGTACTGGCGGTAATTGGAAAACATGGAATCAGTCCGGGGCACGCAGGCGGGCCAGCAGGCTGACCAGCACGAACAACAGGGCAACGGCCACGCCGTTGTGGGCCACCGCCACTTCCAGCGGCAGCGCCAGCTTTACATTGAGGATGCCGAGGGTGACCTGCAGCACCAGCAGCGCGATCAGCGCGCTGGCCCAGCCTCGCATGCTCGGCAACCGGAACAGGCGCACGCCCAGCCACAGCAGGTAGACGGCCACCACCACCGCGAACATGCGGTGCGCCATCTGGATGGCGATGCGTGACGCGCCGTCCAGCACGCCGCCTTCGTAGTCCACGCCGATGCCACGCCACAGGGTGAAGCCTTCGACGAAATTGTGCTGCGGCCACCATTGGTTGGCGCAACGCGGGAAGTTGTCCAGCGAGGCGCTGCCGCCACCGCAGGCCAGCGCCGCGTAGTTGGCGCTGACCCAGCCACCCAGTGCGATCTGGGTGACCAGCACGGCCACGCCGATGCGCAGCAGCCACTTCAGCTTCGGCGCTTCGGCCAGGGTGATCGGCATGTGCGTCGCGCGCCAGGCCATCCACACCAACAGGCCGAACATCAGCATGCCGCCCAGCAGGTGGCCCATCACCACGATGGGCTTGAGCAGCAGGGTCACCGTCCACATGCCCAGCAGGGCCTGGAAGATCACCACCGCCAGGGTCAGCAGTGCAGCGCGCGCCAGGTCGATGTTGCTCCAGCGCAGCGCGGCGATCAGCAGGATCGCCTCGCCGATCAGCGCCAGGATGCTGGCGGTGCCATGCCAGCCCATCATGTACAGCGGTATGCCGGCGGCCACCAGTACGCAGGCGGTCACCACCGCCGTGCTTCCGAAGCGGCGCTTGCGCGTGGCCAGCAGGGCCAGGGTCAGGATCTCGATGCCCAGCGCACCGGCCAGGAAGCGATGCACCTGTTCACGCCAGGCCTTGTGGGTCTCCAGCGGGCGGATCTCCGCCGCCGGGTGGCCGATGGTCTCTTCCACGTGCTGCGGCCAGGTGGCCTGCCCGTAGCAGGTCGGCCAGTCCGGGCAGCTCAGGCCGGCATCGGACAGGCGAACGAAGGCGCCGAACATGATCGTGCTCGCGGTCATGATCATGGCGAACCACGCCAGGCGGTGGAAATTGCGGTGCAGCGCCGGACGCGCGGAAAGGCTCATCAAACGGGACTCACTTCAGTTTCAGCAACGTGGCCATGTCCTTGCGCAGGCCACCGAGGTCGGAACCCGGGGCATGGCGCATGATCACGAAGCCGTTCGGATCGATCACGTAGACCGGCAGTCCCGCCGGATCATCAACGCCCGGCAACGCCGCGCGCAGGGCTGGCGACGGAGCCAGCGGCCGCAGCGCGGGCAGCGAGGCGATCGACGCCGGTGGCGTACCCAGCCACAGGATCTCGACATTATCGGCGTTATGGCCGAACAGCTGCCACACCTTGCCCAGTCCCTGCGACAAAGTGACGCACCGTGCATCGCAGGCGCCGGCCGGGGCCACCAGCAGGCGCCAGGTACGAGCCTCGGGATTCCATGGGTAAGGCTGGCCGCTGGCCAGGGTCGGCGCCTGCTGGCGCAGGTCCACCGGCGGCTTCAGCAGCTGGCCGGCGTTGCGGTGCCCGGTTGGCTGCCAGCCCGAGAAGCGCAGCACGGCGGCCAGCGCCACCGCCCCGAAGAACACGGCAAACAGCAGCACCAGGGTCCGGCGGCCGGAGCCGCGCGCCTGCGGGGACGTAGCAGTGTTCATGCGGGGCATTTTCTCACGGTTGGGAAAGGGATGCGGGTGCGGTACCCCGGTAGTTCCGGCCGCTG
>NZ_JASJSU010000068.1:0-21854 GCF_030237045.1 Stenotrophomonas maltophilia group sp. Smal17 | reverse complement strand
TTTTGACGTTGAGGTTGGCGGCCAGCGGCCGCCACTACCGCGGGTGCAGGGCGCAGCCCTGCCAGCACACCCACACCCTCACGACACTGAATCGAAAACCGGTTTCGGCACGGCACTTGCACAAGCTCCAGCAGACAACCCCATCCCTGTTTCTGGAACCGTTGCAGATGTCCCACTCCGTCACTTCGATCCTCTCCCAGATCCGCTCCTACCAGACCCAGGTGGGACAGTCCGCGGCGCTCAACCCGCTGGCCGAAGCGCCGCGTAGCAATGCCCTGCCGGGCACGGTGCTGGATGCGCCGCAGGTCCAGCCCGCCAGCTTCACCGAAACCCTGCGCGGAGCGATTGCCGGCGTCAACGATGCGCAACAGAAGTCCGGCGCCCTGGCCAAGGCCTTCGAAATGGGTGACCCCAGTGCCGACCTGGCCAAGGTGATGGTCGCCTCGCAGCAGTCCCAGATCGCCTTCCGCGCCACCGTGGAAGTCCGCAACCGTCTCGTCCAGGCTTACCAGGACGTGATGAACATGCCGCTGTAAGGAACGTTGACGCATGGCACTGACGCTCTCCAAGGACAGCCTGAACGCCGAGAAGGCCGGGCAATGGTTCGACCGCCTGCAGAGTCTGCAGATCACCCGTCGGCTGGGCCTGATGGCGATGATCGCGGTGGCGGTGGCGGCAGGCCTGTCCGTGTTCTTCTGGTCGCAGAAGCCGGGCATGGTCCCGCTGTATACCGGCCTGGACCAGAAGGCGACCGCTGAAGCGACCGACCTGCTGCGCGCCGCGCAGATTCCGTTCGCGCTCGACCCGGCCACCGGTGGCATCACCGTGCCGGAAAAGAACCTGCACGACGCCCGCCTGAAGCTGGCCGGATCGGGCCTGACCGACAGCGGCAAGCTCGGCTTCGAGCTGATGGAACGCGACCCCGGCTTCGGCGTCAGCCAGTTCGTGGAAAGCGCGCGCTACCAGCACGCGCTGGAAACCGAACTGTCGCGCACCATCAACACGCTGCGGCCGGTGCGCGATTCACGCGTGCACCTGGCCATTCCCAAGCCCAGCGCCTTTACCCGCCAGCGTGACGTGGCCAGCGCCTCGGTGACGCTGGAACTGCGCGGCGGCCAGCAGCTGGAACGCAGCCAGGTCGACGCCATCGTGCACATGGTGGCGGCCAGCATCCCGGACCTTGCGCCGGAACGGGTGACCGTGGTCGACCAGAGCGGGCGCATGCTCAGCGTCAGCGATCCGAACAGCGAGGCTGCGGTCAACGCCGCCCAGTTCGAGCAGGTGCGCCGCCAGGAAACCTCGTTCAACCAGCGCATCCGCGAACTGCTGGAGCCGATGACCGGCCCGGGCCGGGTCAACCCGGAAGTGAGCGTGGACATGGATTTCTCGGTGACCGAGGAAGCCCGTGAGCTTTACAACGGTGAGCCGCAGAAGCTGCGCAGCGAGCAGATGAGCGAGAACAGCACCACCACGCCGGGCCCGCAGGGCGTGCCGGGTGCGACCAGCAACAGCCCGCCGGGCCAGCAGGCCGCACCGGCCACCGCGCAGGCGCCGACCGAAAGCAGCAAGAACGCGACCCGCAACTACGAGCTGGACCGCACCCTGCAGCACACCCGCCAGCCGGCCGGCCGCATCAAGCGCGTCTCGGTGGCGGTGCTGGTGGACAACGTGCCGCGCGCCGGTGCCAACGGCAAGGTTGCGCCGCAGCCGCTGTCGGCCGCCGAACTGACCCGCGTCGAAGCGCTGGTCAAGCAGGCGGTCGGTTTCAACGCCGAGCGTGGCGACACCGTGTCGGTGATGAACGCCCCGTTCGTGCGTGACACCACGCCGGTCGAAGGCCCGGCCTGGTGGGAACTGCCGTGGGTGCACGATGCCGGCCGCATGCTGCTGGGTGCGGTGGTGGTGCTGGCCCTGCTGTTCGGCGTGCTGCGCCCGGCGCTGCGCGCGATCACCGGCCAGAAGAAGAACGACGAGCAGGCACTGGAGCCGCATACCGCGGACGTGCAGCTGGTGGATGACGATGGCATGCCGCTGCCGGCGCTGGGCGCCGACCGCGCCAGCCTGGGCGGGCCGGATGCACTGGCCCTGCCGGTGGATTCATATGAGGAACGACTGCGGATGGCGCGTGAAGCCGTGAAGACCGACTCCAAGCGCGTGGCCCAGGTGGTCAAGGGCTGGGTGGCCAATGACTGAGGCACAACTGACCGGTGTGCAGCGCGCGGCGGTACTGCTGCTGTCCCTGGGTGAGCTGGACGCGGCCGAGGTGCTGCGCCACATGGAACCCAAGGAAGTGCAGAAGATCGGCATCGCCATGGCCACCATGACCGATATCACCCGCGAGCAGGTGGAACGGGTGATGGACCAGTTCGGCCAGGAGCTGGGCTCGAAGACCTCGCTGGGCGTGGGCTCGGACGACTACATCCGCAACATGCTGGTGCAGGCGCTGGGCAGCGAAAAGGCCGGCAACCTGATCGACCGCATCCTGCTCGGCCGCAACACCACCGGCCTGGATGCGCTGAAGTGGATGGACCCGCGTGCGGTGGCCGACCTGGTGCGCAACGAGCACCCGCAGATCATCGCCATCGTGATGGCCCACCTGGAAACCGACCAGGCCGCCGATGCGCTGAAGCTGCTGCCCGACCGTACCCGCGTGGACGTGCTGCTGCGCATTGCCACCCTCGACGGTATTCCGCCGAACGCGCTGAATGAACTCAACGAGATCATGGAGCGCCAGTTCGCCGGCAACCAGAACCTGAAGTCGTCCAACATCGGCGGCGTGCAGTGCGCGGCCAACATCCTGAACTTCATGGACAGCGGCCAGGACCAGGCGATCCTGGGCGAGATCGCCCGTATCGACGCGCCGCTGAGCAACCGCATCCAGGACCTGATGTTCGTGTTCGACGATCTGGTCGACCTGGACGATCGCGAAATGCAGCTGGTGCTGCGCGAAGTGAGCGGCGAGCGCCTGGGTCTGGCTCTGCGCGGTGCCGACATCAAGGTGCGCGACAAGATCACCCGCAACATGTCGCAGCGCGCGGCGGAAATCCTGCTGGAAGACATGGAGGCCCGTGGCCCGGTGCGCCTGTCCGACGTGGAAGGCGCGCAGCGCGAGATCCTGGCCATCGTCAAGCGCATGGCCGATGAAGGCACCGTCACCATCGGTGGCAGCGCGGAGGCCATGCTGTGAGCAACGTCGTGCGCTGGCTTGCCCCGGATCTGCTGGCCCAGCCCGAACCGGCCCGGGCCCAGGAGGATGTGTTCGAACTTACCGAGCCGGACCCGGAGCACGAGCCGGAGCCGCCGCTGCAGCTGCCGACCCTGGAGGAAATCCAGGCGATCCAGGACAGCGCCGAGAAGGAAGGCTTCCAGCACGGCCATACCGAAGGCTATGGCCAGGGCCAGGCCGAGGTGCGTCGCCTCGCCGCGCAGATCGAAGGCATCCTCGACAACTTCAGCCGGCCGTTGGTGCGGCTGGAAAACGAAGTGGTCGGCGCGCTGGGCGAGCTGGCGGTGCGTATCGCCGGTGCGCTGGTCGGTCGTGCCTACGAGGCCGAGCCGGCGCTGCTCGCGCAGCTGGTCGGTGAAGCGATCGATGCCGTGGGTGGAAGCACCCGCGAGGTGGAAGTCCGCCTGCACCCGGACGACATCGCCGCCCTCGCCCCGCTGTTGAACCTGTCGCCGCAGCAGCGCCTGGTACCGGATACCAGCCTCAGTCGTGGCGACCTGCGCGTGCACGCCGAAGCCGTGCGCATCGACGGCACCCTGGAAGCGCGCCTGCGCGGTGCGCTGGATGCGGTAATTCGCCAGACCGGAGCAACCGCATGAGCCCGGAATCGCAAGCCGCGCCACAACCGGCGGCGCAGCCGGCCGATTGGGCCGTGGCCCGCAACCTGCGCCTGGCCAGCCGTCTCGACGGCCTGCGCGTGGACACCGCGCATGGACGCGGGCTGATCCGCGAGGGCGTGCTGCGCCGCGCGGTCGGGCTGACCCTGGAAGCGGTCGGCTGCGAGGCGCCACTGGGCGCCAGCTGCAAGGTCGAAGTGGTCGATGGCGGCTGGGTCGATGCCGAAGTGGTCGGCTTTGCCGGCGAACGTACCTACCTGATGCCCAGTGCCGAACTGCACGGCCTGCTGCCCAACGCGCGGGTGGTGCCCTCGGCGCGCCGTGGCGGCGTGGAAGTGGGCGAAGGCCTGCTCGGCCGCGTGATCGACAGCGACGGCGTACCGCTGGACGGCAAGGGCCCGATCCGCGCCGAAGGGCATGTCGGCATGGCCGGCGTGTCGATCAATCCGCTGGCGCGCGAACCGATCACCCAGCCGTTGGACGTCGGCGTGCGCGCGATCAATGCGCTGCTGCCGATTGGCCGCGGCCAGCGTGTCGGCCTGTTCGCTGGCTCCGGCGTCGGCAAGTCGACGCTGCTGGGCATGATGACCCGCTACACCGCCGCCGACGTGATCGTGGTTGGCCTGATCGGCGAGCGCGGCCGCGAAGTGCGCGATTTCGTCGAGACCACGCTGGGCGAGGAAGGCCTGCGCCGCGCGGTGGTGGTCGCCAGCCCCGCCGATCGGCCGCCGCTGGCACGCCTGCACGGCGCCTACCGCGCCACCGCCATCGCCGAGTGGTTCCGCGACCAGGGCTTGAACGTGCTGCTGCTGATGGACTCGCTGACCCGCTTCGCGCAGGCGCAGCGCGAGATCGGCCTGTCGGTGGGCGAACCACCAACCACCCGCGGCTACCCGCCGTCGGTGTTCGCCAAGCTGCCGGCACTGGTCGAACGCGCGGGCAACGGTGCCAAGGGCCGCGGCTCGATCACCGCGTTCTACACGGTGCTGACCGAGGGCGACGATCCGCAGGATCCGATCGCCGATGCGGCGCGCGCGATCCTCGACGGCCACATCCTGCTGTCGCGCCGCGTCGCCGACAGTGGCCTGTACCCGGCCATCGACGTCGAATCGTCGGTCAGCCGCGTGGTCACGGAAATCGCCGACGAGCCGTGGCGCCTGCGCATCCGCAAGCTGAAGCGGCTGGTGTCGGCCTACTCGGCCAACCGCGACCTGATCGCCATCGGTGCCTATCAGCGCGGCAACGACGCCGCGACCGACGAAGCCCTGGAACGTTGGCCGGAAATCATGGAGTTCCTCGGCCAGGACGTTGCCAAGGCCGCAGATCTCCCGCACAGCCAGGCGGCGCTGCAGCGCCTGGTGGAACAAGAGAGCTAAGCCATGAACCAGTCCAAGCGCATCGATCCCCTGCTCAAGCGGGCCCAGGAACACGAGGACGCGGTGGCCCGCGATCTCGCCGAACGCCAGCGCGTGCTCGATACCCATCTATCGCGACTGGACGAACTGCGCCGTTATGCCGAGGAGTACGCCAACGCCCAGATGGCGGCGACCAGCCCGGCGCAACTGCTCAACCGTCGCGCCTTCCTCGACCGCCTCGACAGCGCGGTGGAGCAGCAGCAGCGCACCGTCGACGGCAACCGCGAGAAAGTGGAAGCCGAGCGGGCACGACTGATCCTGGCCAGCCGCGACAAGGCCGTACTGGAGCAGCTGGCCGCCAGCTACCGCGCGCAGGAGAAAGTGGTGACCGACCGCCGCGACCAGCGCGAAATGGATGACATCGGCGCGCGCCGGGCGCGGCTGGTGCAGGCCGAAGACCAGGACGGTGCCGAGCAGGGAGGCCGCGCGTGATGCCCGCTCCACTCAGCGGCAGCGCCAGCGCCCAGCCGCAGGGCTCCGGCAATGGTGCCGCGCGTACCCCGCGCAGCGACAGCAACAAGGAATTCAGCCAGCTGCTGCACGGAGGCGCGCCGGCTGCCGATGCGCCCGCCCGGGCGTCGAGCACGCCGACACCCACCACCCCGCAGGGTCCAGCGTCGGACAGCAGGGATCAGGCCGGCAGCGAGCGCAACCCGGACACCGCCGCCGCACCCGAGGACACCGCGGCCGTGGTGCCTGCAGTACCGGCCAAGCCCCTTGCCGAGAAGGACGCACCGGCTGCAACCGAGGAGGCGCCCTGGCCGCCGCTGGGCCTGGCCGGGCTGGTGCTGGCGGTACCGCTTCCCGCCGATCCTGCCGCTGCCCTGCCCGCCGCTGCGGTTGTGCCGGCCACCGACACTGACGGCGTTGCCCTGCCTGCCACAGCTGCACAATCGGCCGCTGCGGTTGTGCCGGCCGCTACCACGCCGGCTGCCGCCGCCACCGAGGGCAAGGCCAACGCCGCGTCCGGCACCGAGCAGGCGACCACGCTGCCACTGCCTGAGATGCTGCTGCCCGGGAAACGCAGCGAGCGTAGCGAAGACGGCGACGCGCCCCTGATCGGCGAGCGCACCGCGGCGCCCCTGCTGCACGCCCCGGCCAACGCCGCGGTGCAGGACCTGAAGGCCGCGCTCGCTGCTGGCAACGCGATCTTCAACGGCGAGCCGACGCCGAAGCCGGTGCTCGGTGATGATGGCTTCGACCAGGCCATCGGGGCGCGGCTGGGCTGGCTGGCTGACCAGAAGATCGGCCACGCCCACATCCGGCTGAGCCCGGATGACATGGGCCCGGTCGATGTGCGCCTGCAGTTGAATGGCGACAAGGTGCATGCCAGCTTCAGCAGCCCGCATGTGGACGTGCGCCAGGCCCTGGAAAACAGCCTGCCGCGCCTGCGCGAGCTGCTCGGCGAGCAGGGCTTCCAGCTGGCCCACGCCGATGTCGGCCACCAGGCCCCCGGTGGTGACGGCAATGCGTCGGGACCATCCAGTGGCGGCGGGCTGGCCGGTGACGGAGAACCGACGCCGGGCGACGCCAGCGTCTCCCCCGCCCAGTTGATCCGCCAGCGCGGGTTGCTGGACGCCTACGCCTGACAGGCGTGCCAACCAAGGTTGGCACCCACCGACACAGGTATCCGACGGAATTCCGTCGCACCCCTCCACCCGCCCTTCGGCACGCCCCTTGCATATCCCGGTGAAGCAACCCTCAGGAGCTTCACCCCGTGGCCGCAGCCGCTGAAAAAACCAAGAAGACCGCCGAGAAGGACAAGACCGCCAAGCCGCGTAGTCCGATCCTGATCACCGCACTGGTGGCCGTACTGGCCGCCGCAGCCGCCGGTGGTGGCGTCTGGTTCTTCACCCAGTCCAAGCACGAAGAGAAGGCCGCGCAGGCGCCGAAGAAGACCGCCACGCCCGCCCCCGCCCAGTACTTCGCGCTGGACCCGGCCTTCGTGGTCAACCTCAACGGCCCGGTCGACGGCCCGCGCTACCTGCAGCTGGAAGTGCAGCTGATGACCCGCGACCCGGCCGCGCTGGAGGCGATCAAGACCCACGCCCCGGCCATCCGGGCGCGCCTGCTGATGCTGTTCTCGCAGGTCAGCCCCGACCAGATCGCCGATATCGCCGGCAAGCAGAAGCTGCAGGCCGCCTCGCTCGCCGAAGTGCAGAAGGTGCTCAAGGCCGAGACCGGCAGCAACGGCGCCGATGATCTGCTGTTCACCAGCTTCGTGACCCAGTAAGGGCCCACCGATGAATGACCTGCTGTCCCAGGACGAGATCGATGCCCTGCTCCACGGCGTGGACAGTGGCGCGGTCGAGACCGATCCGGAACCGCCGTCAGGCGAGGCGCGTTCGTACGACTTCGCCAGCCAGGACCGCATCATCCGCGGTCGCATGCCGACCCTGGAAATGGTCCACGAGCGCTTCGCGCGCCTGTGGCGGATCGGCCTGTTCAACCTGATCCGCCGCTCAGCCGAGCTATCGGTGCGCGGCATCGAGCTGATCAAGTTCAACGACTACATGCACTCGCTGTATGTGCCGACCAACCTGAACCTGATCCGCTTCAAGCCGCTGCGCGGTACCGGCCTGATCGTGTTCGAGCCGACCCTGGTGTTCGCCATCGTCGACAACTTCTTCGGCGGCGACGGGCGCTACCCGACGCGCATCGAGGGCCGCGAGTTCACCGCCACCGAAATGCGGGTGATCCACCTGCTGCTGAAGCAGACCTTCGCCGACCTGCGCGAGGCCTGGGCACCGGTGATGGACGTCGACTTCGAGTACATCAATTCGGAGATCAACCCGCACTTCGCCAACATCGTGACCCCGCGCGAATACGTGGTGGTGTGCCGCCTGCACGTGGAACTGGACGGCGGCGGCGGCGACATCCACGTCACCCTGCCGTACTCGATGCTGGAGCCGATCCGCGAACTGCTCGACGCGGGCATCCAGAGCGACCGCAACGACCGCGACGAGAGCTGGGGCCAGACCCTGCGCGAGCAGCTCAACATCGCCGAGGTGACGCTGTCCAGCGTGCTGGCCAGCAAGCGCATGACCCTGCGCGACCTGACCCGGCTGAAGGTTGGTGATGTGCTGCCGATCGAGCTGAATCCGCAGGTGCCGCTGTGCGTGGAGAACATCCCGGTGTTCACCGGCGAGTTCGGCATCGCCAACGGCATGAACGCCGTGAAGATCACCGCTACCCATCCGCCGGGCACCCGTCCGCGCGTACCCGTCATCCAGGAAGACCCGCAATGAACGATATCGACGCCCTCGAACCGACCCCGGCCCAGTTCAGCAGCCTGCAGGCCGATGAGGCGAACGGTCCCGACCTGAACCTGGACGTGATCCTCGACGTGCCGGTGACCCTGTCGCTGGAAGTCGGTCGCGCCCGCCTGCCGATCCGCAACCTGCTGCAGCTCAACCAGGGCTCGGTGGTGGAACTGGAACGCGGCGCCGGCGAATCGCTGGATGTGTTCGTCAACGGCACCCTGATCGCCCACGGCGAAGTGGTGGTGATCAATGACCGCTTCGGCGTGCGCCTGACCGACGTGGTCAGCCCGAGCGAGCGGATCCGGAGACTGCGTTGAGCCTGCTGGCCTCCACCCTGCTGGCGGTCGGCAAGACCCCCGCGCCGATTGGCCCGCAGGTCGGCCAGCACGCGGCCGCCGCACCGAGCCTGTTCGGTGCGGTGCTGGCGCTGCTGGCGGTGCTGGCCCTGGTCATCGGCCTGGGCTGGCTGCTCAAGCGCCTGCCCGGCAGCGGCTTCCGCCCGGCCGAAGGCATGAAGCTGGTGGCCAGCCTGAGCGTCGGTGCCAAGGAACGCGTGGTGGTGGTGGAGGTCAACGGCCAGCAGCTGCTGCTGGGCGTGACCGCCGGTGGCATCAATACCCTGCACACCCTGCCCGAACCGCTGCCGCCGCCGGCACCGGTGCGCGTGCCGGATTTCAAGAACCTGCCGAATTTCGCCCAGCTGCTGCAGCAGCGGCTGCGCAAGGACCCCTGACATGCGTGTCACCCGTACCCGTGTTGCCACCCTGATGCCGTGGCTGCTGTTGCTTGCCCTGTGCCTGTTGCCGGCACTGGCGTTCGCCGCGCCCGGCGCGCCGACCACGCCGCTGCCGGACATCAACGTCGGCAAGATCGGCGGTGCGCCGGTCAGCCTGCCGCTGCAGACCCTGCTGCTGATGACGGCGATCACCCTGATCCCATCGATGCTGCTGGTACTGACCTCGTTCACCCGCATCATCATCGTGCTGGGCCTGCTGCGCCAGGCACTGGGCACCGGGCAGACGCCGTCCAACCAGGTGCTGCTGGGGCTGGCCCTGTTCCTCACCGCGATGGTGATGATGCCGACCTGGGACAAGGCCTGGAGTGCCGGCATGGCGCCGTACCTCAACGGCGAGATCGACTTCCAGACCGCGTGGACGCTGACCACCACGCCGCTGCGTGGCTTCATGCTGGCGCAGATCCGCGAGACCGACCTGATGACCTTCGCCGGCATCGCCGGGCACGGTACCTATGCCAGCCCCGACGCGATCCCGTTCCCGGTGCTGGTTGCCTCGTTCGTCACCAGCGAGCTGAAGACCGCCTTCGAGATCGGCTTCCTGATCTTCATCCCGTTCGTGATCATCGACCTGGTCGTGGCCAGCGTGCTGATGTCGATGGGCATGATGATGCTGTCGCCGATGCTGGTGTCGGCCCCGTTCAAGATCCTGCTGTTCGTGCTGGTGGATGGCTGGGTGCTGACCGTGGGCACCTTGGCGGCCAGCTTCAATCCGGCCTGATATCCCTCGTAAAGCGCAGTCGAGCATGGCTCGACTCTACATAAGCAGATGGAACCCGAATGTCTCCCGAACTTGCCTTGACCGAACTGCGTGGCGGCCTGATCACCGTGTTGTGGGTGGCCGGCCCGTTGCTGCTCACCGTGCTGGTGGTGGGCGTGGTGGTCGGTGTCGTGCAGGCCGCGACCCAGTTGAACGAACCGACCATCGCCTTCGTCGCCAAGGCGGCGGCACTGACAGCCGTGCTGTTCGCACTGGGCAGCCTGCTGATCGGCCACCTGGTTGAATTCACCACGCTGCTGTTCCAGCGCATTCCGCACCTGATCGGCTAGGACGCGCAACTCGATGGATGCCGCTACCCAGATGGCCGCCGACGGCCTGCAGGCCTTCGGCATGATCGGCACCGTGCTGTGGACCATGCTGCGCATCGGTGCGGTGGCCATGGCGATGCCGATGGTTGGAACCCGCGCAGTACCGGCGCGGGTCCGCGTGGTGCTGGCCGGCACCCTGGCCATCGCGCTGGCGCCACTGTTGCCGCCCGTACCCGAGTGGACCGGCTTCGATGCCGCCACCGTGCTGACCATCGCCCGTGAACTGGCGATCGGCGTGGCCATCGGCTTCCTGCTGCGGCTGGTGTTCGAGGCCGGCGCGATGGCCGGCGAACTGATCGCCCAGGGCACCGGCCTGGCCTTCGCGCAGATGAGCGACCCATTGCGCGGCGGCACCTCGGGCGTGATCGGCCAGTGGTTCTACCTGCTGTTCGGCCTGCTGTTCTTCACTGCCAACGGCCACCTGGCCTTGATCTCGCTGGTGGTGGACAGCTACCGGGCGCTGCCGATCGGCGCTCCGCTGCCGGACCCGCACGCGTTCTTCAGCATCGCCCCGACCTTCCTGCTGACCGTGCTGCGTGGCGCGCTGACCCTGGCGATTCCGCTGACAGTGGCAATGCTGGCGGTGAACCTGGCCTTCGGCGTGCTGGCCCGCGCCGCGCCGGCGCTGAACCCGATCCAGCTCGGCCTGCCGGTCTCGCTGCTGCTGGGCCTGTTCCTGCTGGCCCTGCTGGCCGGGGAAATGGGCCCGCCGGTACAGCGCCTGTTCGACGCCGCCTTCCAGGCTGCGGACGCGGTCACACGCTGACCCGATCATCACGTTTTGCCGCTTGCCCTTCCCCCGGGTCTGCGCGTTAGAGTGAATGCGTGGCGTCCAGGGGGGACGCCACGATCGGCCGGCGCTCCGCGCCAGCCCGCCTCATGCATGCCCCACCGTGGTTTCCGTCGACAGGCAGGTCCGGGAGACTGACGAATGCTGGTAGGCACGTACAACCCGTGGCTGGTAGCGATCTCGTTGCTGGTTGCCGTGATGGCCTCGTACACCGCGCTGGCGATGGCCGGGCGCACGGTCACCGCACCCGGCAAGGGCGCTGCCTGGTGGTGGCGGCTCGGCGGCGGCTTCGCCATGGGCCTGGGCATCTGGTCGATGCACTTCATCGGCATGCTGGCCTTCAACCTGCCCATCCCACTCGGCTACGACCTGCCGATCACCCTGCTTTCGCTCGCATTGGCCATCGCCTCGTCGGTGTTCGCGCTGTGGCTGGTCTCGCTGCGCACCCTGCCGCACCCGCGGCTGGCCGGTGGTGCGCTGCTGATGGGCACCGGCATTGCTGGCATGCATTACGTTGGCATGGCCGCCATGCGCATGCGCCCGGGCATCGAATACGACCCCGGTTGGCTGCTGTTCTCGCTGATGGTGGCGGTCGCCGCCTCGTGGACCGCGCTGTACGTGGCATTCCGCCTGCGCGCGCAGCGCACGCGGGTGGGTGATCGGCTGGCCGCGGCCGGCCTGCTCGGGCTGGCCATCGTCGGCATGCACTACACCGGCATGGCCGCCGCACGCTTCCCGGAAGGCAGCGTCTGCGGCGCGGCGGTGGGCGACGGGCTGCAGAGCGAATGGTTGGCGATGCTGGTGGTGGTGCTGACCGTGGCCATCCTGGCCGTCGTGCTGGTGGTGTCGTGGCTGGATCAGCGCGTGGAAGCGCAGCTGCTGCGCCTGCGCAATTCACTGCTGAGCACCTCGCTGACCGACGCCCAGCAGGAACTGACCCAGGCCGCGCTGCACGACCCCCTGACCCGCCTGCCCAACCGCCTGCTGCTGCAACGGCGCATCGTGCAGGCGCTGGCCGAGGCGGAACAGGGCGGCAACCGCTTCGCGGTGATGTTCATGGACCTGGACGGGTTCAAGCAGGTCAACGATGCCTATGGCCACCAGGCCGGTGATGCCCTGCTGGTGGCGGTGGCGGAGCGAACGCGCCAGCTGTTGCGGCCGCACGACATGCTGGCACGGCTGGGCGGCGATGAATTCGTGCTGGTGGTGCGCATCGAGCACGACGAGGACCTGCCGACCCTGGCCCGTCGCATCCTGCAGGCGGTGGGCAGCGGCCCGCTGCTGCCCGACAACGAACTGCAGGTGACCGCCAGCATCGGCGTGGCGATCTGCCCCGACCACGCCGCCAGCGAGCGCCAGCTGATGGCCTTCGCCGATGCAGCGATGTACCAGGCCAAGGAATCCGGGCGCAACGCCTTCGTGCTGTTCGCCGACTGGATGAACGACAGCGCCGAGCAGCAGTTCCGCCTGCTGGCCGACCTGCGCCGGGCGATCGGCAGCGATCAGCTGTTCCTGAACTACCAGCCGAAGATCCGCGTGGCCACGCAGAAGGTGGCCGGCGCCGAGGCGCTGATCCGCTGGCGCCATCCCGAGCATGGCCTGATTCCGCCGGATCGCTTCATCCGCCTGGCCGAACGCAGCGGCGCGATCAACGACATCGGTCGCTGGGCGCTGGACCAGGCCTGCCAGCAGCTGCGGCGCTGGCACGACGCCGGCCACGAAGGCTGGTCGATGTCGGTGAACCTGTCGCCGGTACAGTTCAGTTCGCCGCATCTGCTGCAGGACGTGCGCACGGTGATCGAACGCCACGCCATCGCGCCACGCCATCTGGTGCTGGAGATCACCGAAAGCACGGTGATGCGCGATACCGACACCAGCCTGCGCCTGCTGCAGGCGCTGTCGGCGCTCGGCGTCGGCATTTCCATCGACGACTTCGGCACCGGCTATTCCAGCCTGCTGTACCTGAAGCGGCTGCCGGCCACCGAGATCAAGATCGACCACGCCTTCGTGCGCGACCTGGAGCACAGCGCTGAGGACGTGGTGATCGTCTCGGCGATCGTGGCGCTGGGCCACGCACTGGACATGGACATCGTGGCCGAAGGGGTGGAGACCGCTGCCCAGCGCGCCTACCTGGAACGATTGGGCTGCGACTACCTGCAGGGCTACCTGCTCGGTCGCCCGGTCGATGCCGCCCGCTTCATGCAGCTGCACGACCTGCCCCGGCCACGGGTGGAACTGGCGCAGAGCCCGCCGACCCAGCATCCACCCGGGTAACTCCGGGCTGCACGCCTGCGGGGTACGGCCTGGTGCTGCCCGCACCTGCCCTGGCAGGTGCCCATCCTGGTTGGCACCTGAACCCGTCACGGAACAGTTCTTGCACGCACCCCGGCATCCCCTGCCGCAGTGCCCGTGATGTCCGAGAACGAATCCGCCGGCGAAAAGACCGAACAACCCACCGAAAAACGCCTGCGCGACGCCCGTGAACAGGGCAACCTGCCGCGCTCGCGCGAACTCGGCACGGCCGCCGTGTTCGGCGCCGGCGTGCTGGCGGTGATGGCCATGAGCGGCTCGATCGGCCGCGGCGCGACCGCCTGGATGAAGCATGCGCTCAGCCCGGAACAGAGCCTGCGGCAGAACCCGAAGGAACTGTTCGGCCACTTCGGCGACCTGCTGCTGCAGTTCCTGCTGGTGATCGCGCCGCTGGTGCTGGTCTGCCTGCTGGCCAGCTTCGTCGCGCCGCTGGTGATGGGCGGCCTGCGCTGGTCGCAGAAGGCATTGCTGCCCGACATCAACCGGCTGAACCCGATGAGCGGGCTCAAGCGCCTGTATGGCCCGGAGGCCATCGCCGAGTTCACCAAATCGCTGCTGCGCGTGGCCTTTGTCGGCGTGGCCGCCGGGCTGGTGGTGTGGACCGACTTCGACACCCTGCGCGGGCTGATCCACCACCCGTTGGAGACTGCCATCACCGACGGCCTGGGCTTCACCCTGCGGCTGCTGCTGGCCACCGCCGGCGCGATGCTGGTACTGGCCGCCATCGATGCCCCGTACCAGCGCTGGAACTGGATGCGCAAGCTGAAGATGACCCGTGAAGAGCTGCGCCGGGAAATGAAGGAAAGCGAGGGCAGCCCGGAAGTGAAGGGGCGCATCCGCCAGCTGCAGCAGCAGATGGCCAACCGCCGGATGATGGAAGCGGTCCCCACCGCCGACGTGGTAGTGGTCAACCCGACCCACTACGCGGTGGCCCTGAAGTACGAAGGCGGCGCCATGAACGCCCCCACCGTGGTCGCCCTGGGCGTGGACGAGACCGCCCTGCGCATCCGTGAAGTGGCCGACGGCAACAAGGTCGCGATTGTCTCTGCCCCGCCTTTGGCACGCGCCTTGTATCGGGAAGGCCAACTCGGAAAGGAAATCCCCGTGAGACTGTATTCGGCCGTCGCCCAGGTCCTGTCCTACGTCTACCAGCTGCGCTCCTGGCGCACTGGGCCGATGCCGGACGCCCCGCACATCCAGGTGGATGAATTCGGCAAGGGAGGCCGCCCGTGAGCGCCCAGCCCTCCTCCGGCTTCAACACCCGCCGCGCCCTGGAAATGATCCGCCAGGGACTTGGCGCGCCGCTGATCGTGCTGGCCCTGCTGGCCATGGTCGTGGTGCCGCTGGCCGCGCCGGTGCTCGATGCACTGTTCACCTTCAACATCGCCATCTCGCTGATGGTGCTGCTGGCGGTGGTCTACGTGAAGCGCCCGCTGGACTTCACCATCTTCCCGATCGTGCTGCTGATCACCACCATGCTGCGGCTGGCGCTGAACGTGGCCTCCACCCGCGTGATCCTGCTCAACGGCCAGAACGGCCATGACGCCGCGGGCAAGGTCATTGCCGCGTTCGGCGAGTTCGTGATCGGCGGCAACTACGCGGTCGGCATCGTGGTGTTCGCGATCCTGACCATCATCAACTTCGTGGTCATCACCAAGGGCGCCGGCCGCGTCTCGGAAGTGACCGCGCGCTTCATCCTGGACGCGATGCCCGGCAAGCAGATGGCCATCGACGCCGACCTCAACGCCGGATTGCTGACGCGTGAAGAGGCCAAGGCGCGCCGCGAGGAAGTCCGCGAGGAAGCCGACTTCTACGGCGCGATGGACGGTGCCAGCAAGTTCATCCGCGGCGACGCCATCGCCGGCATCCTGATCCTGTTCATCAACATGCTCGGCGGCCTGGCCGTGGGCGTGATGCAGCACGGCATGCCGTTCGGCCAGGCGGCCGCCACCTACACCCTGCTGTCGATCGGTGACGGCCTGGTGGCGCAGCTGCCGGCGCTGCTGGTGTCCAGTGCGGTGGCGATGCTGGTCACCCGCGCCTCGCGTTCGCAGGACATGGCCCAGGCCATGACCGGCCAGGTGTTCGGCCAGTACCGCGCGCTGGCGATCACCGCCGGCATCCTCGGCCTGGTCGGGCTGGTGCCGGGCATGCCCAACGTCGCTTTCCTGACGCTGGCGGCGATCCTCGGCTTCATCGCCTGGAAGCTGTACCGCAAGGAGAAGGCACCGGCAGCCAACGCCGCGGCCGCAGGCGGCGACGCGGCCGCGCTCAATGCACTGGGCCGCCCGGCCGCACCGGCGCCGACCGCCGAACTGAGCTGGGACGAGCTGCGCCCGGTCGATCCGCTGGGCCTGGAAGTGGGCTACCGGCTGATTCCGCTGGTGGATGCCAACCAGGGCGGCGAGCTGATGGCGCGGATCAAGGGCGTGCGCCGCAAGCTGACCCAGGATGTCGGCTTCCTGATCCCCTCGGTACACATCCGCGACAACCTGGAACTGCCGGCCAACGGCTACCGCGTGCTGGTGCATGGCGTGCCGGTGGCCACCGCCGAGATCCATCCCGACCGCGAGCTGGCGCTGGACCCTGGCAGCGCGCTGGGCGCACTGGAGGGCATTGCCGGCAAGGACCCTGCGTTCGGCCTGGATGCCACCTGGATCCAGCCGCACCAGCGTGCCCAGGCCGAAACGCTGGGCTACACGGTGGTCGATCCGGCCACGGTGGTCGCCACCCACCTGTCGCACCTGATCCGCGAGCACGCGCCGGAACTGCTCGGCCACGAGGAAGTGCAGCACCTGCTGGCCAACCTGGCCAAGAGCGCGCCCAAGCTCGTCGAAGATCTGACGCCGAAGGCGCTGCCGCTGTCGGCGGTGGTGCGCGTGCTGCAGAACCTGCTGGTGGAACGCATTCCGATCCGCCAGCTGCGCAAGATCGCCGAAGCGCTGGTCGAGCATGCGCCCAGCAGCCAGGACCCGGCCGTGCTGACCGCCGCGGTGCGCACTGCGCTGGGCCGCTTCATCGTGCAGGAGATCGCCGGAATGTCGGCGGAGCTGCCGGTGTTCACCCTCAACCCGCAATTGGAACGTGTCTTGCAGGAGTCCACGCAGGGCAACGGCGCCGCGCTGGAACCCGGACTCGCTGAGCGACTGCACCAGAGCCTGGCCGAATGTGTCAGCAAGCAGGAAGCCCGCAACGAGCCCGCGGTCGTGCTGGTACCCGGCCCGGTGCGCGCCGCGCTGGCCCGCCTGGTCCGCCACAGCGTTCCGTCGCTGTCGGTCCTGGCCTACAGCGAGGTGCCGGAAGACAAGCGCCTGAAGCTGGTCGGAACGATCAGCTGACGCCGCCCTTCGATGCGCCAGAAAACAGACACCACCTTCGAACCAACGCAACAGACAGACACCAAGGGGAACCCGCACCGTGCAGACCACCGACCACCCGAGTTCCCCGACCGCCACTCCGCCGTCTTCGTCCCGTGACCACAGCATGAAAATCAAACGATTCGTCGCCGCCGACATGCGCTCGGCCATGAACCTGGTGCGCAAGGAACATGGTCCTGACGCCGTGATCCTGTCCAACCGCCGGATCGAGGAAGGCATCGAGATCGTCGCCGCCGCCAACTACGACGAGAGCGCCGTGCAGCGTGCACTGGAAGCCTCGCGCCGCGATGTGGCCCCGCCGCCCGCGCCCAAGCCGCGTACCGCCGCCGATGCGGTGATCGCCGCCGTCACCCGCCGCCGCAGCAACACCCCGGCACCGGAACCGGTGGCCGCCACCACCTCGGCCGTCGCTGCCCTCGCCCGTGCGGCCGTCGGCGCCACCGGCCGCACCCTGGACAGCGCCGACGAAATCGTGCCGACCCGCGGCAGCACCGGCTTCGCCGCCACGCTGGCACGCGCCGCCGTCAATGAACCGGCGCTGCCGGAGCAGATCTTCGCCCCGTTCGCCGAAGCCATCGTCGCGCCGGCCAACCGCGCCCGCTTCCTGATCGACCCGCCGCACGAGGCGCATCACGAAAGCCCGGCACCGGCCGTACAGCCACCGCCGCTGCCGACCGCTGCCGTGGCCGACATGCAGCCTGGCATCGCCGCCAGCGAACCGGCAGCGGTGGACGCCAACGACGAAGCCAGCCCGGCCCCGGTGCTGGCCCCGGCCCCGACGCTGACGGTGGTCGCCCAGGACGATGCCGAGATCCGCCAGCTGCGTCACGAAGTGGCCGGCATGCGCCAGGTGATCGAGCGCGAGATGAACCGCTTCACCGACGAGCGCCTGCGCGGCTGCCCGGTACGCGCCACCGCGCTGGACCTGATGGACGAATACGGCTTCGACGCCGGCCTGGCCCGCGACGTGGCCATGCAGATCCCGCTGGAGACCGAAGCGCACCGTGGCCGCGGCCTGATGCTGGGGCTGATCTCGCGCAAGCTGCCGATCGCTCCGGTCGACCCGCTGGAAGAAGGCGGCGTGATCGCCCTGGTCGGCCCGACCGGCGCCGGCAAGACCACCACCATCGCCAAGCTGGCCTCGCGCTTCGCCGAGAAGCACGCGCCCCGCGACGTGGCCCTGGTGACCACCGACACCACCCGCATCGGCGCCCGCGAGCAGTTGTACGGCTACGGCCGCCAGCTCGGCATCGCCGTGCACGAGGCCAACAGCGGCACCGACCTGGACCAGCTGCTGGAACGCCTGAAGGACTACAAGCTGGTGCTGATCGACACCGCCGGCCTGGGCCCGCGCGACCGTGCACTGGCCGCCCAGCTGCAGTGGCTGCGCGCCGCCCGCCAGGTCCGCACCCTGCTGGTGCTGCCGGCCAACACCAGCTTCGGTGACATGGACGAGGTGGTCCGCCGCTTCGGCGCCGCCAACCTGCAAGGGCTGGTACTGAGCAAGCTGGACGAGACCGGCCGCTTCGGCAACGCCCTGTCGGTGGCCGTCGACCACGCCCTGCCGATCACCTGGGTGACCGATGGCCAGGATGTTCCGGAGGACCTGCACCGGGCCAGCGCAGCCAATCTTGTACTTCGCCTTGAAGATTTGCGCCGAGCGGCCGATATGCCCTGCAACCCGGAGTTGAACCATGCCGTCGCGTGAGTACGCCAAGCTGACCAAGACCTTCCCGCTGTCGGCCACCCGCAGCGAGCCGCTCGGCCCTGTGCGCACCATTGCCGTCACCGGCGGCAAGGGCGGCGTGGGCAAGACCAACGTCTCGGCCAACCTGGCCGTGGCACTGGCCGGCATGGGCAAGCGCACGCTGCTGCTGGACGCCGACCTCGGCCTGGCCAACATCGACGTGATCCTGGGGCTGAACCCCACCTTCACGCTGGCCGACCTGGTCGCCGGCCGCTGCTCGCTGGAAGACGTCATCGTCGAAGGCCCGAACGGCGTGCTGGTGGTCCCGGCCGCGTCCGGCCGCCGCCACATGGCCGAGCTGGCCCCGGCCGAGCATGTCGGCCTGGTCAACGTGTTCTCCGAACTGGAACGCGAGCTGGACATCATGGTGGTGGACACCGCCGCCGGCATCACCGACGGCGTGCTGACCTTCTGCCAGGCCGCGCAGGACACCGTGGTGGTGGTCTGCGACGAGCCGGCCTCGATCACCGACGCCTACGCACTGATCAAGGTGCTGTCGCGCGAACGCGGCGTGGACCGCATCCAGGTGGTGGCCAACATGGTGCGCGACCCCAACGAAGGCCGCGTGCTGTACGAGAAGCTGACCCGCGTCTGCGAGAAATTCCTCGCCGATGTCTCGCTGAACTACCTGGGCTGCGTGCCGCAGGATGACTGGCTGCGCCTGTCGGTGCAGCGCCAGCAGCCGGTGGTGAAGGCCTACCCGTCCAGCCCGGCGGCGCTGGCGATCACCGAGATCGCCCGCCGCACCGCACGCTGGCAGGCGCCGACCGAACCGCGCGGCGGCGTCGAGTTCTTCCTCGAACGCATCCTCAAGCAACGTGGGGTGGCGGCATGAAAGGCGCAGCCCAGTACCGGGAGGTCCAGCGCTCGGCCGCCAACGAGGTGATCGCCCAGCACTCGGACCTGGTGCGGCGCATCGCCCACCACCTTGCCGCGCGCCTGCCGGCCAGCGTCGAAGTCGACGACCTGATCCAGGCCGGCATGATGGGCCTGATCGAAGCCTCGCGCAGCTACGACGCCGACCAGGGCGCCTCGTTCGAGACCTATGCCTCGATCCGCATCCGCGGTTCGATGATCGATGAGATCCGGCGGGGCGACTGGGTGCCGCGCTCGGTGCACCGCCGCGCCCGCGACGCCGCCGCCACCATCCGCCGGCTCGAACAGAGCAGTGGCCGTGCCGCCAGCGCCACCGAAGTGGCCGCCGCAATGGAGATGCCGCTGCCCGAGTACCTGCGGCTGATGGAAGATGCCGCACGCGGCCAGGTGCTGAGCCTGGAGTCGCGCATCGAGGACCAGGGCGAGCTGGACACCGTAGCGCAGGGCGGCCCGACCCCCCAGCAGGTGCTGGAGCGCGGCGAGTTCGGCCGCGAGCTGGGCAAGGCCATCGGCCATCTGCCCGAGCGCGAACAGCTGGTGCTCTCGCTCTATTACGAGCAGGAACTGAACCTGAAGGAGATCGGCGCGGTGCTCGGCGTGAGCGAGTCGCGGGTCTGCCAGATCCACGGCCAGGCCGTGCTGCGGCTGCGTGGCCGGCTGAAAATCTTCGAGGCGGCGGACGCCGGCCTGGAAGAATGAACATCCCCGAGGCGGCTGCCCCCGGCCGCCCGGAATGAACAACAAAGGAACTCTGCTTTGAACAAGAACATGCGCATCCTGATCGTCGACGACTTCTCGACCATGCGTCGAATCGTCAAGAACCTGCTGGGCGATCTGGGCTTCACCAATACCGCCGAAGCCGAGGACGGGCATGCTGCGCTGTCGCTGCTGCAGAGCCAGCCGTTCGATTTCGTGGTCACCGACTGGAACATGCCGGTGATGACCGGCATCGAGCTGCTCAAGGCGATCCGTGCCGATGCCAAGCTGAAGACCCTGCCGGTGCTGATGGTCACCGCCGAAGCCAAGCGCGAGCAGATCATCGAAGCCGCCCAGAGCGGCGTGAACGGCTACATCATCAAGCCGTTCACCGCGCAGACCCTGGAAGAAAAGCTGGGCAAGATCTTCGAACGCCTGGCGGCCAGCGCCTGATGGACACCACGGTCGACAAGAACGCCCTCGCCCTGCGCCTGCAGGAAGCCCTGGACGCACTGGAGTCCGGTGACGAGGCCGCCTGGCGGCAGCGCATCGACGGACTGGTCGCGCTGCGCACGCAGCCGATGATGAGCGGCCTTTCGCGGCTGGCCCGCGAACTGGGACAGGCGCTGGGTGAACTGCCGACCGTACCCAGCGAAGCCGGTGAGCTGGATGACGCCTGCGCGCGCCTGGACCACGTGGTGGCAATGACCGAACAGGCCACGCACCGCACCCTCGACCTGGCCGAGGAATGCCGCAGCCTGACCGAACAACTACGCGCCGAAGGCCTGCAGCCGGGCCAGGACGCGCAGCTTGAGCGCATCCGCCACAACCTCACCGAGATCGCCCTGACCCAGAGCTACCAGGACCTGACCGGGCAGATCATCCGTCGCGTGGTCGGCATCGTTCGCCGCGTGCACGAAGGCTTCGGCGCGCTCGGCCTGCCGCCGGAACAGCATCGCACCGACCCGGAACTGGCCGGGCCGGCACTGAAGGGACTGGACCGCCACGCGGTCTCGCAGAACGACGCCGACGACCTGTTGTCGGATCTGGGGCTGTAAGCATGAGCGCGGTATCCGACGACATCACTGCCGATTTCATCATCGAGGCCCAGGAAATCCTGGATCGGCTGGGCGAACAGCTGGTGTCGCTGGAGCAGGCACCGCAGGACAGCGAGCAGCTCAATGCGGTGTTCCGCGGCTACCACACGCTCAAGGGCGGCGCCGGCTTCCTCGGCGTCACCGCCATGGTCGAGCTGTGCCACGCTGCCGAAGAAGCCCTCGGCATCGCGCGCGCTGGCCAGGCCGTGTTGCAGGCCCATCACTTCGACGCGGCCCAGCAATCGCTGGATTACCTGCAGTCGATGCTCGATGCAGTGTCTTCCGGCACCGAACCGGGCTACGCCCCGCCGGAGCTGATCGCACAATTCGACATGCACGGCGGCGGAACCGTGGCCCCCACCGCCTCGGCACCCGCTGCCGGCGGCGGCGACCTGATCACCGAAGACGAATTCGAGGCCCTGCTCGACCAGCTGCACGGCGGCAACGCGCCCACTGCGGTGGCGCCAGCGAAGAAAGCCGACGACGGCCTGATCAGCGAGGACGAGTTCGAAGCCCTGCTCGACCAGCTGCACGGCGGTGCGGCCCCCGGCAGCAAAG